>NZ_LPVS01000051.1:0-92680 GCF_014843905.1 Mesorhizobium silamurunense
AAGCGCTGCCAGCGCCGAGCCCTTGACGATCGGAATGTCGTCGCCGGGGAATTCGTTCTTGGTCAACAGCTCGCGAACCTCGAGCTCGACAAGCTCGAGCAGCTCGGCGTCGTCGACCTGGTCGACCTTGTTCAAAAACACCACGATCGAGGGCACGCCGACCTGACGGGCCAAAAGGATGTGCTCGCGGGTCTGCGGCATCGGGCCGTCGGCGGCCGAAACCACCAGGATCGCGCCGTCCATCTGGGCGGCACCGGTGATCATGTTCTTCACATAGTCGGCGTGGCCGGGGCAGTCGACGTGGGCATAGTGACGGTTGGCCGTCTCATACTCGACATGCGCCGTCGAGATCGTGATGCCGCGCGCCTTCTCTTCAGGCGCCGCGTCGATCTGGTCATAGCGCTTGTATTCGCCAAAATACTTCGTGATCGCCGCCGTCAGCGACGTCTTGCCATGATCGACGTGCCCGATCGTGCCAATGTTCACATGCGGCTTGGTGCGCTCGAATTTACCTTTTGCCATAGTCTCTTTCCTTGGGCGGCCTTGACCTTCAGTTCAGTCGAATGCGGGGCGATTAGCGACAACGGCCGAAAAACACAAGTGCCTTGTGGCTGAGCGTTCTTTGCTCGACCCGAACCAACGATCCGATTTCAGGGATATAGCGCGGATATAGGACCGCGACAGGCGAAATCAAATAGTCGCGGCCTGACGCGCTTCGGCCACCTCATCGACAGCTTCGCGCGCATAGACGCCCGATCGGCCGGAACTGGCCCATTGCCGCCGCGGCACGCCTCTGATTTCTTCGGCAGATGCAGTTCATTCCGGCAAATATCCGCGGTCCGCTGTTCATGATCGTCTCGACGGGATCCTACCTCGTCAACGACACGATGATGAAGCTCGCGACCGCAGGGCTGCCGCCTTATGAGGTGCTGCTGCTGCGCGGCGCGGCCGCCACGCTCTGGGGCATGCCGCTGCTTTTCATGCTGGGCTATGGCAGGCAGATCCCGCTGCTTTTCGAACGCAGGGTGCTGCGCCGGAACCTCTGCGAGCTGGCTGCGATCCTTTGCTACGTCGTGGCTTTGGCCAACATGCAGATCGCCGATTCGACGGCGCTCGGGCAGATCACGCCGCTTATCGTGCTGGTCGGATCCTCGATCCTGTTCGGCGAGAAGATCGGCGCCCTTCGCATGGCGCTGATCGGCCTTGGCTTTGTCGGCGCCGTCATGGTCGCGCAGCCGACAATGCAAGGCATATCAGTCTACGCCCTGCTGGCGCTCGGCAATGCGGCCTTTGCCGCCGTGCGCGACCTCGCCGGACGCAAGGTCGGCGCCGAGGTGCCCGGCATGATCGTCGCCATCTCCGCGGTCCTGGTGGTGCTGGCCGGGTCAGGCGCTGCACATCTCGTGTCCGAGCAATGGGTGATGCCCGAGGGCCATCATCTGCTGTTGATCGCAGGCGCTGGGTTGTTCCTGATCTTCGGCCACTTCTTCATCTTCATGGCCTATCGTGTCGGACCGACCAGCGCGGTGGCGCCTTTCTTCTACTGCTTCACCGTCTGGGCGGTGATTTCCGGCCTGCTGGTGTTCGGCCAGTTCCCGAACGCGCTCGCCGTCTGCGGCATCCTGCTGGTCATCGGCAGCGGCCTCGCCATCGTCTCGCTCGATGAAAGGCGTCGGCGTCTGGCGGTCGTCGCCTAAGGCTGTCCGATCGCGCCGATCCAATGCCAATATGCCGCCATCGCGATCGCACGCCGCGACCGCCCAAATTTGACGATCGACCGCAACCAGACTGGCTGCGGGTTTCGTCTTTCCTTCTACAGCGCTTGCCGCTGATCTGGTGGTAGGCCCAGAGCACGACGACCGAGCCGATGACGGCGACGATCAGGCTCCAGATGTTGAGGCCGGTGACGCCCGATGCGCCGAAAGCGCTGAAGATCACCCCGCCGACGATGGCCCACGGCGCTGCCCGGCATCGTCGACAAGCTGACGCCGAACGGCCAGATGCCGCAGAACCACCAGGTCGCCTCGGCCTTCAACAGCTAGGCGGCAGGATTGAACGGAATGCGCTGCGCGCCGCGGCGCGCGGCGTTTTCGTGCGAACGGCGATGCGGATGGAAATCTGGAGCGGGTAGCGGGAATCGAACCCGCATATTCAGCTTGGAAGGCTGCTGCTCTACCACTGAGCTATACCCGCGCCTTACACTGAAGTACCGGATTCACCCGAAAAGCGCCATGCACTTTCGGTCCGAGACTTTTTCGTTTCAGGGCTTCCGGACCGGCAGTGGTGGAGAGGGTTGGATTCGAACCAACGTAGGCTAAGCCAACGGATTTACAGTCCGTCCCCTTTAACCACTCGGGCACCTCTCCAGTCTGCCGCCGGAGCCATGCAACGAGGCATTCGCGCCGATCCGGAGCCCGAGTAAGCATCTTCTCCGAAATCAGCGATGCGCCTTATGGCGGCAAGGCCGGTGGGTGTCAACCGGCGCGGCCAGGGTTTTTCGACGATGTTCGGCATTCATTTTCGCAGCCGGTATCCTTAGCCGGACGGGACAGCTATAGAAGCCGCATGAGCGACAACAAAAGCAACAAGCCGGGCACCCCTAAGGATACCCACTACGCCAAGCTGAGGCGCGCGCATCGCGACCAGAAAGCCGGCGGCGCACCGGCGTTCCGGCCGCGCCAGCCGGTGCCGCCGGGCGAGGCTGCGGCCGACGGCCTGGTGCGGCTTTATGGCCTGCACACGGTGCGTGCGGCGCTCGACAATCCCCGGCGCAAGATCGGAAGGATGCTGGTGACGCGAAACGCCGCGGAGAGGCTGGCAATCGGCGATCTTGCCGCCCTGCCCTTCAAGGCCGAGCTGGTCGAGCCTAAGGACATCGACAGGATCACCGGGTCGGACGCCGTGCACCAAGGCGTGCTGATCGAGGCTGAACCGCTCAAGGCCAAGCGCCTCGACGCGCTCGGCGACACGAAGCTGGTGCTGGTGCTCGACCAGGTCACCGACCCGCACAATGTCGGCGCGATCCTGCGCTCGGCGGTCGCCTTCGGCGCCGGCGCGCTGATCACCACGGCGCGCCAGAGCCCGCAGGAATCGGGCGTGCTGGCGAAATCGGCATCGGGCGCGCTGGAGCATATCGACCAGATCGAAGTGAAGAATCTCGCCGATGCGCTGGGACAGCTGCATGAGGCCGGCTTTCAGACCATCGGGCTCGATTCAGACGGGCCGGCCGAGCTGGAAAAGAGCTTTGCTGGCGACAAGATTGCGCTGGTGCTTGGGGCCGAGGGCAAAGGGTTGCGCCAGAAGACGCGCGAGACGGTGACTGCACTTGCCCGGCTCGACATGCCCGGCGCCATCCGATCGCTCAATGTGTCGAACGCGGCGGCGGTCAGCCTTTATGCGGCGAGGAAGTTTTTGGGGGAGTAGGCAATAAGGCAGTAGGGCAGTAGGGGAAAGGAGCAGACGCTGATCGTCCCATACTCCCCTACTCCCCTAAATTATGTCCCGCCATCCGCTCCAGTGCCCTGACCAGCGCTGAATGGTCTTCCTTGGCGCCGCCATTGGCCGCGCAGGAGTTGAACAATTGCTGCGTCGTCGAGGTGTTGGGCAGCGCAACGCCAAGCGTCTTGGCGCCCTCGAGCGCCAGGTTGAGGTCCTTCTGGTGCAATTCGATGCGGAAGCCCGGCGCGAAGGTGCGCTTGATCATACGCTCGCCATGCACTTCGAGGATGCGCGAGGC
Organism: Mesorhizobium silamurunense; assembly: GCF_014843905.1. Classification (NCBI taxonomy): domain Bacteria; kingdom Pseudomonadati; phylum Pseudomonadota; class Alphaproteobacteria; order Hyphomicrobiales; family Phyllobacteriaceae; genus Mesorhizobium; species Mesorhizobium silamurunense. The sequence goes on from NZ_LPVS01000051.1 coordinate 3,737, forward strand.
GGCGAGGCCGCCCATCAGCGCCTGCCTGACCTTTGCGGGATCGGCGCCCGCCTTCGAGGCGAAGACAAGGGCTTCGCCGACCGCCTCGATGATCAACGCGACTACGATCTGGTTGGCGACCTTGGTGGTCTGGCCGACGCCGTTCGGCCCGACCAGCGTGATGTTCTTGCCCATCTTCTCGAACACGGGCTTGGCGCGTTCGAAGGCCTTCTCCTCGCCACCGACCATGATGGTGAGCGAGGCCGCCTTGGCGCCGACCTCGCCGCCCGACACCGGCGCGTCGAGATAGTCGCAGCCGAGATCGTTGATCTTCCTGGCAAATTCCTTGGTGGCGATCGGCGAGATCGAGCTCATGTCGATGACGAGCTTGCCCTTGGACAGGCCCGAGCCGACGCCGTTCTCGCCGAACAGCACGTCGGCCACTTGGGGAGTGTCCGGCACCATGGTGATGATGATGTCGGCGGCCTTGGCCACCGCGTCATGACCGGTGACGGTCTTCAGCCCTTTGGCGACGAGATCGGCCGGCGGCTTCGAGCGATGGTCGCTGGCGACGACCGGATAGCCGGCGTCGAGCAGATGCTCCGCCATCGGCGCGCCCATGATGCCCAGTCCGATGAAACCGATGGTTTCCATTGTTGTTCTCCGTCAAAATTTGTTGAGGCCGCGTTCCTTCGCGCCCCCCTCTGGCCTGCCGGCCATCTCCCCCACAGGTGGGGAGATTGGCAGCTTCGTCGCCGGCTCTTAAGCCGCCGCGCTACCCTGCCCCGCAAACGCGCGGAACCAACCTAGCCCTGCCTCGGTGCCGGCCTTCGGCTTGTATTCGGCGCCGATCCAGCCGGAATAGCCGAGGCGGTCGATGTGGTCGTAGAGGAAGGGGTAGTTGATCTCGCCCGTCCCCGGCTCGTGGCGGCCGGGATTGTCCGCAAGCTGGATATGCGCGATGCGGCCGAGGTTTGTCTCGATGGTACGGGCGAGATCCCCCTCCATGATCTGCATGTGATAGATGTCGTATTGCAGGAACACGTTCTTCGAGCCGATGCGGTCGATCAGCGCCAGCGCCTGGTCGGTATGGTTCAGGAAGAAGCCGGGAATGTCGCGGGTGTTGATCGGCTCGATCAGCAATTTGATGCCCGCCTGCTCCAGCTTCTCGGCCGCGAAGGCGAGGTTCTCGGCAAAGACGTTCTCCAGCACGGTACGGTCGGTCCCCTGCGGCGCAATGCCGGCAAGGCAGTTGACCTGTTCGCAGCCCAGCGCGTGCGCATACGAGATCGCCTTGGCAACACCCTGACGGAATTCCGGTACCCGGTCGGGCAGCACGGCAATGCCGCGCTCGCCCTTTGCCCAGTCGCCTACGGGCAGGTTGAAGAGAACCTGGGTCAGGCCGTTCTTCTTCAGCCGGGCGGCGACGACGTCGGGCGCATGGTCGTAGGGGCCGATATATTCGACGCCCTTGAAGCCGGCGCGCGCGGCGGCATCGAAGCGGTCGAGGAACTCATGCTCGCCGAAGAGCATCGAGAGATTGGCTGAAAAACGCGGCATTCTTTTTCTCCTTCTTTCCGCCGGACCTAATCCAACATCATGATGGCCGTCGGCGCATCCTCATTGCGTTCGGCAAGCTCCTCGAATTCGGTGATCTTGTCGATTTCGCTACCCATGGAAATGTTGGTAACGCGCTCGAGGATGAATTCGAGAACGACCGGAACCTGGTGCTCCTTCATCAGCCGCTGCGCTTCCTTGAAGGCGCCGGCGAACTCTCCCGGCTTGCGCACGCGGACCGCCTTGCAGCCCATCGCTTCGGCGACCGCGACATGGTCGACGCCGTAGCCGGCCTCCGGATCGTCGGCGCGGTTGATGTTCTCGAAGGCAAGGCTCACCTCGTAATCCATCGAGAAGCCGCGCTGCGCCTGGCGGATCAGGCCGAGATAGGCGTTGTTCACGACGACGTGGATGTAGGGCAGCTTGTGCTGCGCGCCGACCGCGAGTTCCTCGACCATGAACTGGAAGTCGTAGTCGCCGGAGAGCGCCACGATTGCGCGATCGGGATCGGCGGCGCGCACGCCGAGTGCCGCCGGCAGCGTCCAGCCGAGAGGCCCGGCCTGGCCGCAATTGATCCAGTTGCGCGGCTTGTAGACATGCAGGAACTGCGCGCCGGCGATCTGCGACAGGCCGATCGTGGTGACATAGGTGGTATCGCGAGCAAAGGCTTTGTTCATCTCCTCATAGACGCGCTGCGGCTTCAGCGGCACCTGTTCGAAATGCGTCTTGCGCTTCATGGTCTTCTTGCGTTGCTGGCATTCCTTGGCCCAGCCCGACCAGTCGCGCAGCTTGCCGGCCGTCCGCCACTCGGTAGCGACGTCGAGCAAAATCTTCAGCGCCGCGCCCGCATCGGAGACGATGCCGAGATCCGGCGCGAAGACGCGGCCGATCTGGGTGGGCTCGATGTCGACGTGGATGAACTTTTTTCCCTTGGTGTAGACGTCGACGGAGCCGGTGTGGCGGTTGGCCCAGCGGTTGCCGATGCCGAAGACGAAGTCGGCTTCAAGCATCGTCGCATTGCCGTAGCGGTGCGAGGTCTGCAGGCCGCACATGCCGGCCATCAGCCGGTGGTCGTCGGGGATTGCGCCCCAGCCCATCAGGGTCGGGATGACCGGCACGCCGGTGACTTCAGCGAATTCGATCAGCAAATCGGAAGCGTCGGCGTTGATGATGCCGCCGCCGGCGACGATCAGCGGCTTTTCCGCCTCGTTGAGCATCGCCAGCGCCTTCTCGGCCTGGGCGCGCGTCATCGCCGGCTTGAAGACGGACAGCGGCTCATAGGCGTCGATGTCGAACTCGATCTCGGCAAGCTGCACGTCGAGCGGCAGGTCGATCAGAACCGGGCCGGGCCGTGAGGAGCGCATCAGGTGGAAGGCCTTCTGCAACGCCATCGGCACCAGGTAAGGCTCCATGACTGTGACCGCCCATTTGGCGACGGGTGCTGCGATCGCGGCGATGTCGACGGCCTGGAAATCCTCCTTATTCAGGCGGGCGCGCGGCGCCTGCCCGGTGATGCAGAGAATCGGAATGGAGTCGGCCGATGCCGAATAGAGGCCCGTGATCATGTCGGTGCCGGCAGGCCCCGACGTGCCGATGCAGAGGCCGATATTGCCCGCCTTGGCCCGCGTATAGCCTTCGGCCATATGCGAGGCGCCTTCGACATGCCGGGCGAGAACGTGGCGGATGGTGCCCCTTGCCTTCAGGGCCGAATAGAGCGGGTTGATCGCCGCGCCCGGCACACCGAAGGCATTGGTGATGCCTTCCTTTTCGAGAACGAGAACCGCAGCGTCGACAGCGCGCATCCTGGCCATGTCCAGCCTCCACTTCGTTGGTTGGCTTTGAGAATGCCAGCGCGCTTCCGATTTTTCAATTTTTTCAGAAGATTTTTTCATTTCTAGAAAACGGCTCTTATACACTGATTCCGCTGAACTTTTTGTTTTCCAGAAAATCGCTCCGCGGGAATAGTGAAAAACTTTTTCATTGCGCTTGGCCAGAAATCGGCCAGAATGCGCGCATGGAAAACACGGAAAAACGCCAGCGCGGGCGGCCACGCGCCTTCAACGGCCCGTCCGAGGCGACCTCTGTGCAGTCGCTCGACCGGGCGCTGCGGATCCTGGCGATCGTCGCCGAGGCGAGCGGCCTGTCGTTGAGCGAGATCGCGGCGCGCAGCGGCATCGCCGCCTCCACCGCCTATCGCATGCTGACGACGCTGGAGAACCACGGCATGGTCGAGTTCGACAGTTCCGACCAGCTTTGGTCGATCGGCGTCGAGACCTACCGCATGGGCGCGGCTTTCCTGCGCCGCCGCAAGCTGGTCGACCGTGCCCGCATCGTCATGCAGGAACTGATGGAAAAGACCGGCGAGACAGCCAATCTCGGCGTCGCCGAAGACGATTGCGTCGTTTTCGTCAGCCAGGTCGAGACGCATCAGGCGATCCGCGCCTTCTTCCGGCCGGGCACGCGCAGTTCTTTCCACGCGTCGGGCATCGGCAAGGCGGTGCTGGCGCATCTCGAGCCGGAACGCGTCGCCGCCATCCTGCGCAAGGCCGGCCTGCAGCGCTACACCGACAAGACGCTGTCCGACATTTCGGCCCTGGCCCATGATCTCGCGACCATCAAGCATCGCGGCTGGTCGGTCGACGACGAGGAACGCCATCCCGGCATGCGCTGCGTGGCTGCCGCCATCTTCGACGAGTTCGGCGAGCCGATCGGCGGCGTTTCGGTCTCCGGTCCGACAGTGCGGGTCACGCCCGAGCGTCTGGCGGAGATCGGCCCACTGGTGCGCGAGGCCGCGGCCGAGGTGACCAAGATGATCGGCGGTGTGAAAGCCTACTGACTGCGAAAGTTCTTAATTGCGCATGATCCTTTCCGAACCGGAGGTCAGCGAAGCAAAAAGCGATTTCGGGATCATGCGCCGGGCAGCGCGCTCTTGGCCGCTATGTCGAAAAAATCGAGCAGGATCGCCAGCCCGACGCCGCTGGCTGTGAAGACGAGCCCGGTGATGAAGATACGGTTGGCGCGCGCATAGATCGACGGCTGCAGCGACTTCGTGTCGAGCAGCATGGCCAGCGCCCGCATCTGCAAAGCAATGCCGACGAGGATCGGCACCACGGCGAGCAGATGATAGGTTTGCCACGGGATCGGGTTGGCGGCCCAATGGGTGATGAAGCCCAGCGAAAACGCCAGCAGGATGCCGACGGCGGTGACCGTGCCATTGCGAAAAACCGGCTCGATCCGGTCTTCCTTCGGCTCCTGATTGTCCAAGGCTCCCTCCCCCAATTGGCCGTCGAGGAACCAGACTAAACGTTCGCAAAATCGCTGTACACCGCCGGCTGCATGGGGCCCGACCGTCTTGCCGCGGCATTCGCATGCATGCGAAAGGGCATGGATGCGGAAAACGGTTCTACTCTTGCTCGCCGCTTCACTTTGCGGATGCATGGCGGCGGCACCCCGACCGGATGCCGGCAGCCAGCGCGTCGATCCCATACCGATCTCGCTCGCCCTCGAGGAGATCATCACCGCCGGCGTCCGCCAGCACTTGAAGGATCCTGTCTCCGCCAAGTTCGGCACGATGCTAGCCGGTGTGCGGACGCTGAACGGCCGCCGGGAGATCGTGGCGTGCGGCCATGTCGACGCCAGGCGCCCGTCAGGCGGCTCCGGCGACGGCGAACCTTTCATTGCCAGGATCTACCCGGATGCCGGCAATAGCTTCGAACTCGTCGCGCTGGGCGATGAAGCGTCGAATGCCGGGCTTGTCGTTGTCGGCGCCTGCCGCAGCGCCGGATTGCCTATCGAGACCCCCTAAAGCGCGTCGCGATCTTTCAGATTCGCTCCATGCGCTTTAAGTTTTTGATTTTACGCATGTCTTTATCCCGAAACCGGTTCCCACTTTCGGGAGACATGCATTAACGTTAAACGAAAAGGGGCCGCGAGGCCCCTCTTCCGGTTGCTGAGACGGTCGCCTTTAGAGGCGGCAGTAGTGCGGATAGCCGTCGTGGTCGATGTAGGTGTTCGAGCCGGCATCGTAGCTGGCGTAACGGGCGTAGCAGCGGCGGACATGCCAGGAACCGTCGTAACCGTCTTCCTCGACATAGACGGTGCGCGGCTGCTGTTGGGCAAGCAGGCTGCCCAGGACAAACCCGCCGACGCCGGCGGCGATGCCGATGCCGAGCTCACGGCGGTGATGATGGTCATGGGCGGCCGAGGGCTGGACGGTGCCGACCAGCGAGCCGGCGGCAACGGTGGTGGCGATGAGGGCCGAAACGAGCGTGCGCTTAAACATGATGATCTCCTTGGTTTCGTGACCGAGGCGATCCATCCGCCTCTTGATCTTCTGTCGTTGGGCGCAAGAAAAAGGTTCGACGGCTTTTTCAGATTTTTTCGAGGGGCCGGAAACGGCTCGAGTCTTTCGAGGCCACCCCTTCTGCCGACGTAGCAATGAAGGCGCGGAAGGACGAGGTTTTTAGTGGGTAGGGATTGGTGAGTAGTCAGTAGTGAATAGTCAGCATTAGCGCCGGCCGAGCCGCCCTATTCACTACTGCCTACTGCCTACTCACTACTCACCACTCGTTCTTTCACCCCATCCCCGTGATGTGCCTCAGCCAGAACGCAAGCGCGATGAAGCCGACGAAAGTGGCAACGCCGGTCCAGTCGATGTTGGCTTTCTTCAAATCGCTGACGGCCTTCACCAGGAGAAGCCAGGTCACGACGATGAGCGGCAGGATGATGACGAATCTGATCATGCGGCACCCCGTTCGATGCGATTGCACCTGACAAAGATGTAAGAAGCGGCGCGCCGTTTTTCAGCATGTACAGGAGTGGTGCCCCCGGCAGGGATCGAACCCGCGACCTTCGGTTTACAAAACCGCTGCTCTACCAGCTGAGCTACAAGGGCACGGCGCTCCGGTAGCACATCTGATGCGCCAGTAAAGACAAAACTCTGTTTTAGGTTGCTAATGGACCACGCGGCTTGGCCGGCAGAGTTGCGAACCGCGGGGCGTCATCCTGATCGCTCGTTTTGACGCTGACGTCCCGCGCGACAAACCGTTCGGCCGTAGATTGCGCGACGCCTCGAATGCGCGGCATCGTCTGCTGCCGCTCACGAAGGAAGTTCATCCCGCCATTTGATAGCCTCCATCTCGACGCGGACCGCGTCCGGAACGTCGATGACCTGATGGACGTCGAATTGGAACGCTGGGAAGGTCGAACACATTTTGTGGATTATCAACGGGTCATCTGCCTCGAGCAGCATGCTTCCTCCCCATTCGCCCACTCGCGCCACGAAGGCATGCACCTTGACTTCGCTGGGTATTTCCCAGTGCTGGAAGATTTTCAGGATGCGCTTTTGGACGTTCTCGTATTCAATCGCCGATCCCTGTGGCCGCTCGTTCCAATTTACCAGGTATTTCATAATCTCCTCCGTCTCGGGTGACCGCGAAACCCAAGCGGCAATTGTAGCCCCCGAGGCGAACTATCGATCGTCTCCTTGTCTGCTCCAATAGAGGTAGGCATCACGCCACGAAGGTGGTGAATCTGTCCGACATTTGAGGACGATCCGATTTCAGCGCCGCGGGATCGCACAAGCTTACTTACAAACAGCCAGAACAGCCCACTACGAGGCCGTTACAACCTCGCTGGTTGCCGCTCCGCCGAAGGTATTCCTAACCCTCACGGACTTGTAGACATAAGCTACCCAGATCCCGGTCAGAACAAATCCTGCGATAAGTGCGACCAGCGCTTCTCCCGCGAGAACCTGGCTGATTGGCGCGCTTAGAATCGTAGAGGTCCAAACCGCATCGAGTGCGACGACGACCGGGATCGCAATCCACTGATAAAGGAACAGACGCTTGAAACGAGGGCTGCGCCGCAGCATTGCGAAGAGCACAACCACCTGAAGCACCGCAAACGCCAATAATAGCACGATCTCGCCACAGACGGCCAAAGGACCATTGGGCAGCAGCATAAGCTGCTGGTAACCCTCGCTCGAGGAGAACAGCTCAGCCAGCGTGCGGAAAGGTGCCAAGCACTGACCAATCGCCAGCAGCAACAACCAGCCTTCAAACCCCACGAGACCCGCTGGATTCTGTGACGGCTTTGCGGCCGACCGAACGGCAAAGAAAACAGGCACGCCGATCAGCAACAGCACGATTGCCCAATGCCAAATGGAAATCTGCATCCAACCCCTCCCATTGTACCCTTTTAGGTTGTATCAGATTTTCAACCTCAACTCAAGGGGATACATCGAGAGGGAAGGCCCTGCCTGCAAGCCCCTTTGTCACTATATCTCTGGCAGGAGGCTATTTCCGGCAGGATGCTGCCATGTCGCGAACACTGATCGTCATTGGTCTCTGCATAGTTGCCTTAGGCCTGCTGTGGCCCTGGGTGACCCGGGTCGGCCTTGGCAGGCTGCCAGGCGACATCGTGATCGAGCATGAGAACTTCAGGCTCTACGTTCCGATCACCACCGGAATATTGATCAGTGTCGTGCTCTCAGGGATCCTGTGGCTGATCAACCGCTAAGGGATGCTGCGGCAGCAGTGAGCCGTTCTTCCCCTCGCCCTCGATCGTCTCATAGCCCGATCGCCCACACCAGAATCCGGTTCTGCCTTCTTATCGCCGCGCGCAACTCCGGTATCTTTGCCTCGTCGCGCTTCACGAATTCGATGAACATCATGTTCATGTTGTTGAAGATGAGCTCGCCCACCGCCGGCCCGTCTATGTCGGCGCGCACCAGGCCGATCTCCTGCAGGCGCTGGATCAGCGCGCGGATCTGTTCGGTGAGCGCCCGGTCGAGCGCGGTATAGGCCTGGCCGAAGGGGCTGTCGGGCAGTTGCGTCGAGATCGCCATCGCCTGTCGCCACATCTCCTTGCTCAGATAATTCAGCGAGTGCTCGATATAGATGCCGATCAGCGTGTCCAGCGCGTCGCCGACATTGGCGGGCGGGCTGCCGACCACCCCTCGCCCGGCATTCAGCACCTCGTTGACCTCCATCGACACGATGGCGCCGAGGATGTCGCCCTTGTTCTGGTAGTAATTGTAGATGGTGCCGATCGAAACCTCGGCCTGCGCGGCGATGGCTTCCATCTTGGCGCCTTCATAGCCGGCCTCGCGGAAAAGCTCGGTCGCCGCATCGATGATGCGTCGGTGCCGGTCCGCCTTCTGCCGTTCGCGCAATCCGCTCATATCGGTCTCCCTGCCACAAAATCATAATTGACTCAATTTTAGAATTGGTTCAACTTTTCTCCAACAAGCCAGCAAGGCAGGGAGAACACTCGATGACCATCAATGCCCGGAATCCGCTTTCCACCCTGAAGTCACGTCTCGGAGCCGCCTGCGCGGCCACGGCGCTGCTCATAGCAGCGGGCGGCGCTCAAGCTGCCGATCTCAACGCGCTGATCTGGTGCGACCACTCCGACCCGGCGCTGCTGCAGCCCTTCGAGGAAGCCAACAACGTCAAGGTCAACGTCAAGGAATTCGAGGGCACCGGCGCCGGTCTCGCCATCGTCGCCCAATCGCAGCCGGGCGACTGGGACGTGATGGTGATCGATTCCATCGATGTGCCGCGCGGTGTCGAGAAAGGCCTATTCGAACCGCTGCCCGAGGAAAAGCTGCCCTTCGCCGACCTCTTCCCGGAGGTGAAGATGGACAAGTCCACCATCGTCGACGGCAAGCGCTACGGCATCACCGAAAAATTCGGCTACAACACGATCGGCTTCAACAAGACCAAGGTCGATCCGGCCGACATGGAGTCGCTGGCCTCGCTCACCGGCGACAAATACAAGGGCAAGATCGCGATCTACGATTACTACCTGCCGGTGATCGGCATGGCCGCCTTGGCCATCGGGAAGAAGACCGCCGATCTCACCGAGGCCGACCTTCCCGCCCTCAAGGCGGAACTCCTCAAGATGAAGGCGAACGCCAAGCTGGTCGGCGAAGTCACCGCCAGCCAGACCGCTTTGGCCACTGGCGAGGTCGACATACTGGTCGGCGGCGGCGAATGGGTGACGGCCGGCCTTGCCAAGGAAAACCCGGCGCTCGACTTCTCGATCCCGAAAGAGGGTGCTGTGCTCTGGTCGCAGTCGCTCGCCATGTTCAAGGATTCCAAGAACAAGGACATGGCACTGAAATTCATCCAGTACATCATGAGCCCGGAAGGCCAGGCGCGGCTTGCCACCTCGTCCTGCTACTGGGGCATGCCCGCCAACAGCAAGGCGGCGCTGACCGACGAACAGAAGAAGATCCTGCGCTTCGACGAGCAGCCCGGCTTCCTCGCCCGCGCCCAGGCCTATCCGGCGCCGAACGCCAATCTCGACAAGAAGATGCAAGACATGTGGACCGAAATGCTGCAGGCGCAGTAAATCGGCCGATGAGCGTTTCCGGAGGCAACTCGCGTGCCCTGCCCTGGGCGCTGGTCACGCCGGCGCTGGCATGGACATTGCTCTTCTTCGTGCTGCCCTTCATCGCCATGGGGCTGTCGAGTCTGACGGCGCATGAAGGCGGCCGCTTCACTTTAGCCAATTACAGCCAGTTCTTCACCGATGCGTCCTATTGGCGGGCGATGGTGAATTCGCTGGAGGTGACGACGATCGTCACCGTGATCTCGATCCTGCTCGCCTACCCGTTCGCCTGGATCCTGGCCGAGATGGTCCCGGAGCGCTGGCAGCGGCTGGCGCTAATGCTGGCCGTGCTGCCGTTCTGGACGTCCTATGTCGTGCGCTCCTATTCCTGGCTGCTGGTGCTGGCGCAGAACGGCGTCATCAACCGCGCGCTCACCGGCATCGGCCTGACCGCCGAACCGCTGCAGCTCGCCAATACTCGGCTAGCCACCGTCACCGGCTTCGTGCATTTCTTCGTCATGCTGCTAACGCTGACGATCTTCGCCAATCTCAAGCAGCTCAGCCCGAGCTACCGCAAGGCCGCCGCCGATCTCGGCGCCGGACCGGTGCGCACTTTCCTGCATGTCGTGCTGCCGCTCACCCTACCCGGCATCATGGTCGGCGCCTTCCTCACCTTCGTGCTTTGCATCGGCGACTACATCACGCCGCAGATCCTCGGCGGCAACAATGAGCTCGTCATGCCACAGCTCGTCATGATGCAGATCGGCCGGCGCGGCGATTTCCCGCTGGCTTCGGCGCTGTCGATCATCCTGATGGCCGTTGTCACCATCGCCTATCTCGCCTGCGCGCGCTGGCTGAAGATCGAGCGGGCCTGACGATGCGCGCTGTCGTCCGCATCGCCGCCTGGCTCTACGCGATCGCCGTCTACGGCTTCATCTTCCTGCCGGTGGTCGTGCTGGTGCTGTTTTCGCTGCAGGCGACCTCCTTCCCGATCCCGCCCTTCACCGGCCCGTCGCCGCGCTGGTACCAGGCGGTGCTCTCCGATGCTCGGCTCACCTCGGCCTTGGTCAATTCGCTACTGGTGGCAGTGCTGTCCTCGCTTGCTTCCGTCACGCTCGGCTTCCTCTCGGCCTGGGGGTTCGCGCGCTTCGTGCTGCCGGGCTCGGCGCTGCTGCGCGGGCTGATTACGCTGCCGCTCACCGTCAGCTACCTCGTCATCGGCATGGGGCTCTTGGTGTTGTTCAACTGGGCGGGCATGCCGAAGTCACTGCTGGCCGCCGGCATTGGTCATGTGGTGATCAACCTGCCGCTCTGCTTCGCCATCATCTACAGCCAGATGGGCGACCACCAGATCAACATCGAGCGTGCCGCGCGTGACCTCGGCGCCGCCGAGTGGAAGGTACTGCTCATGATAACCGTGCCGGTGATGGCGCCGGCGATCTTCGCCGGTTTCTTCCTGTCGATGACCTTCTCCTGGGATGAGTTCGTCATCTCCTTCCTGCTTACCCGTTTCGAGACGACACTCCCGGTGGAGATCTGGAATCTCCTGCGCTCCGGCCTCAATCCAAAGACCAACGCCGTCGGCTCGCTGGTCTTCGCCGTCTCCATCGTGCTGGTGGTGTTTTTCGAACTGACCCTGCTGCGGAGAAAGCCGGCATGAGCGCGCCGTTGGTCGACATCCGCAACGTTTCGCACCGCTTCGGCCAGCATCCGGTGCTGAAGAACGTCTCGCTGGCGATCGAGCCCGGCAGCTACACGATCCTGCTTGGGCCGTCCGGCTCCGGCAAGACGACGCTGCTCTCCATCCTCGGCGGCTTCGTCACGCCCAGCGAAGGCAAGGTGTTCATCCGCGGCGAGGATTGCACCTCGGTGCCGCCGGCGAAGCGACCGACGACGACGGTGTTCCAGGACTATGCGCTGTTCCCGCACATGAGTGTCGGTAGCAATGTCGGCTTCGGGCTGCGCATGCAGGGCGTCGACGGCGCGAGCCGAGCCACGAAAGCACGCGAGGCGCTCGCCTTGGTCGGGCTGGCGGCCGCCTTCGACAAGAAGCCACACCAGCTCTCCGGCGGCCAGCGGCAGCGCGTGGCGCTCGCCCGCGCGCTGGTCGTCGAGCCGGCGGTGCTTTTGCTCGACGAGCCGCTCGGCGCGCTCGACTTGAAACTGCGCCGGCAGATGCAGGACGAACTGAAGGCAATTCAGAAGCGCGTCGGCACCGCCTTCGTCCATGTCACCCATGACCAGGAAGAAGCGATGGCGCTCGCCGACCATTGCGTGGTGATGAATGACGGGCGCATCGAGGACGAAGGCCCGCCCGAGCGGGTCTATGCACGGCCGAAGACACGCTTCTCCGCCACCTTCATGGGCGAGAGCACGATCCTAGCCGGCAAGGCCAGCGATTCCCGGAATGGGCGCGTCACAGTCACCACAAAGCTCGGCCCGATCTCGCTGCCCGGCACCTCGCCGGCCGGCGCGGCTCTGGCGCTCGCCATCCGGCCCGAGCACCTCGTCCTCGGCGATGCCAAAGGCGATGTCTCGCTGGGCACGGCCAAGGTCAGCGACGTCGTCTTCCAAGGTAGCTTCAAGCGCGTGCTGGCCGCCTCAACGCAAGACCCCGCGCTGCAGTTCATCGCCAAGTCTCCCACTTCGGCCACCATTCAGGCGGGCGACACGATCCCGGTTTCGTGCAACGCTTGCGACATCATCCTCTTGGCGGACTGAGCAATGAGCACGCTTCCGGTCATCGAGGCTCCGGATTGGTACGAGACCATCCGCATGGGCGAGGACGTCACGCTTATCCACGAGCCATGGATAAAGCCGTTCTTCCGCTGCAACATCTGGCATGTGCGGGGCCGCGACCGCGATCTTTTGTTCGATACAGGTCTCGGCCATTTCAGCCTGCGGCGCCACGTGCCGCTGGTCACGGAACGCGCCCTCCTGTGCGTCGCCAGCCACACGCATTTCGACCACATCGGCTGCCATCACGAATTTCCGGATCGCTGCGTGCACCGCGCCGAGGCCGAAATCCTCGCCGATCCGCGCAATGACTGGACGGTCGCGGACCGCTACGCCAATGAGGAAATGTTCGACGGGATTCCTGCGGGCTGGGAAACAGCGCGCTACCGCGTCCTGCCCGCGCCCGCCGATCGGCTGCTCGGGCATGGAGACGTGGTTGATCTCGGCGATCGTGCCTTCGAGATCATCCACACCCCTGGTCACTCACCCGGCGGCATCGCGCTCTACGAGAAGAAGACCGGCATCCTGCTGTCCGGCGACATCGTCTATGACGGGCCGCTGATCGACGACGTCTACCACTCCGACATCAACGACTACGTGGAAACGCTGCTTGCCATGCGCGACATCGACGTGTCGGTTGTGCATGGCGGCCATTTCCCGAGCTTCGGCAAGGTGCGCTACCGCCAGCTCATCGACGAATATCTGACGCAGAAGCGCAAGGCCGGCTGCCACTTGCAGCCGAGTCGCTGAGATGACCGGATCGGCTTAAAGCGCCCTTTGCGGACAAGGCGTTCCGGCGGCATCGCCGCAGCGGGAGACCGTGGGCTGCGGCCGCTGGCTCATCTCTTCCGAATGACGCACGAGTTCGGCGAACATAAGGGCGAAACTTCCCATCATCAGGAAGACTATGATCAGACGCGTTACCGGCAATAGACAGGTCTCTCGACTGGCCAGCCCCCGCCAACCCATCCACTGCCGGCTAACATGATCAATCCGGCTTTACGAGTGTTTAAGCCCCGTCTTAACCATTGCGGCCATCACATTCGTTGCACGGCTGTCACGAAGCGCGAGCGCCGTTCCTTGGCCGCATGGTACGGCACGCCGCCCTTTGCAGATGCGGGCGGCGCATGCTACGCCGTCGCCGGCGCGACCCGGCAGGCGGTAGCGGTCGCCGTTCGGGACCCATGAGCAAACAAACCAGCCGTTTCGCCTTCGTCTCTTCCGACACCGACGACGCCCGCGCGGCGTTGGAGACCTTGTCGGCGCGCTATGGGCAAATACCTGTTGCCGAGGCGGAGATCGTCATCGCGCTCGGCGGCGACGGCTTCCTGCTGCAGACGCTGCGCGACACGATGAGCACAGGCAAGAAGGTCTACGGGATGAACCGTGGCACCATCGGCTTCCTGATGAACGAATATCGCGCCGGCGGCCTCGAGGAGCGCATCTCGAGAGCGGTATCCGAGACGATCCGCCCGCTGGAGATGCAGGCGGTGACCCATGAGGGCGAAACGATCTCAGCGCTCGCGATCAACGAAGTGGCGCTTTGGCGCCAGTCCTATCAGACGGCCAAAATCCGCATCACCGTCGACGAGCAGGTGCGGCTGGAGGAGCTGAACTGCGACGGCGTGATGATCGCCACGCCGGCCGGCTCGACGGCCTATAATCTGTCGGCGCACGGGCCGATCCTTCCGCTCGACGCGCCGCTTTTGGCGCTGACGCCGGTGAGCCCCTTCCGGCCCCGGCGCTGGCGCGGCGCGCTGCTCTCCAACAAAGCGACCGTGCGCTTCGACATATTGGAGTCGGAAAAGCGCCCGGTGAACGCCGCCGCCGACCACACCGAGGTCAAGGCGATTGCCTCGGTCACGGTGCGGGAATCGCCGACCGCGACGGCGACGCTGCTGTTCGACCCCAATCATTCATGGAACGAGCGTATTCTTGCCGAGCAATTCCGCTATTGAGCCGGCGCAAGGACAATAACCCCGATTAAGCGTCGCGATTAAGCTTACGTCTTCACAATTGCCGGATTTCCGGCCGTTTGTGTTGACAAATCGCGGACTTGCGCCTAACTGCAACCGCGATCTTGCAGGCGCGCGGCGCTTGCCGCAACACGTGTTGCGATTTTCCCGAACCAGCCAAAGACAGCCATCACTTGTCCGCAGACACCCAGACCGCTCAAGAAGCGTTGACGTTCACAGACCTCGGCCTCTCGCCGAAGGTCCTCTCCGCAGTCACCGATGCCGGCTACACCAAGCCGACCCCGATCCAGGCCGGCGCCATCCCGCATGCGCTGCTCGGCAAGGATGTGCTGGGCATTGCCCAGACAGGCACCGGCAAGACCGCCTCCTTCGTGCTGCCGATGCTGACCCGGTTGGAAAAGGGCCGTGCACGCGCCCGCATGCCGCGCACGCTGATCCTCGAGCCGACGCGCGAGCTCGCCGCGCAGGTCGAGGAGAACTTCGTCAAATACGGCAAGAACCACAAGCTCAACATCGCGCTGCTGATCGGCGGCGTCTCCTTCGAGGAGCAGGACAAGAAGCTGGAACGCGGCGCCGATGTGCTGATCGCCACGCCGGGCCGTCTGCTCGACCACCGCGAGCGCGGCAAGCTCTTGCTCAACGGCGTCGAGATCCTCGTCATCGACGAGGCCGACCGCATGCTCGACATGGGTTTCATCCCCGATATCGAGCGCATCTGCGAGATGATCCCGTTCACGCGCCAGACGCTGTTCTTCTCGGCGACCATGCCGCCGGAAATCACCAAGCTCACCGAAAAATTCCTGCATGCGCCGGTGCGCGTCGAGGTCTCCAAGGCTGCTTCGACCGCGACTAACATCACGCAGCGCCTGGTGAAGTCAGGCTCCAAGCCGTGGGAGAAGCGCGAGACGCTGCGCAATCTGATCAAGGCGGAAGACACCGATCTGAAGAACGCCATCATCTTCTGCAACCGCAAGGTCGAAGTGTCGGAGCTTTTCCGCTCGCTGCTGAAGCATGATTTCGACGCCGGCGCGCTGCATGGCGACATGGACCAGCGCGCACGCATGCAGATGCTCGCCAATTTCCGCGACGGCAAGCTGCGCTACCTCGTCGCCTCGGATGTCGCCGCCCGCGGCCTCGACATTCCGGACGTCAGCCATGTCTTCAACTACGACGTGCCGATCCATGCTGAGGATTATGTCCACCGTATCGGCCGCACCGGCCGGGCCGGCCGCTCCGGAAAATCCTTCACCATAGCGACCCGCTCCGACACGAAATATGTCGACGCCATCGAGAAGCTGATCGGCGCCAAGATCGAATGGCATGACGGTGACCTGTCGACCGTCACCGAGAGCGAAGGCGAGGATGCGCCCCGCCGTGGCCGCGGCGCGCCGCGCCGCGCTGGCCGCAAGGACGAGGACCGCAAGGGCCGGGGCGAGCGCAAGAAAGGCGCGGACCGCCAGGCAAGGCATGGCGAGGAAGAGACGCCGGAGACGCCACGCGAAGAGCCGCCGGTCGCCGAGGTTGCCGACATTGCCGAGCGCCGCGCCCGCAAGGACGCGATCCGCTCCGAAAATGACCGCAACAAGGGTTCCGCCAACCGCAACGAGCAGCGTGGCGGTGCCCGTCCTCCGCGTGACCACAACCGCCCTGCCCGCCACCGCCATGAAGAGGACGACGCTACTGTCGGCTTCGGCGACGATGTGCCGGCATTCATGCGGATCGTCGCAAAAGTCTGATCTTCGATATCAGCGTCGGCAGAGACGAAGCGGCCCCGCGCGGGGCCGCTTTTTTTGCTGCTTACCCTGAAGGGTTCAGGCAAGCGTTGTCTCTTACATCGGTCCCGGCATCATCTTGGTCGGTTTTTCCAGCATCGGAAAATCGGCTTTGTCGCATTTCACCTTCGGGTTCGTCGGACTGAACATGCCGTTCGGGTTGTCCCTGAACAGCCAGGCGTGAAGATCGTAGTGCACGAACTCCCTCGGGATGAGCGGATAATGCCCCTCCATCGGCCCCATGAATTTCTGGCCGAATAGGCTCGGCGCTTCCTTGACGTCCGGCGTCAGCGGCACCAGCCATTCCACCCCGACCAGTTTCAAGCCCTTCTTGGTCGGCTCATAGATCAAGACGTTGGGTTTCATCGGGTCGAGCTTCTGGCCGACGCTTGGGACATTGACGAAATGGATGCCCATGGCGCCCTTCGGATATTCCATCGCGCCCGCTATCTTCTCGCCGGAGTAGTAGACGCAACCGACGGTCGACAGATAGAGGTCGCGCACGGCGGCCGTGTAGTCCTCATATTTGGCCAGCGATTTCTTCAAGGCTTCGATGTCGGCCTTGTTGGCGTCCTCGGCCTGAGCCGTGGCGGCGCCAAGCCACGCGCCCAAGAGGCCAGTCAAAACGAGGGCGCCGCAGCGCCCAAGGCGAGCCGTTCTTGTCATGCATTCCTCCCAGATTTCTAATCTGGCCGTGCAAGACCGAGGCGGAAAAATGTTGATTGCGCGGCCGGTTACCGCCTCATCCCTCTGGAACAACCTCGATGCTAGTCCTTTCCAGGGTTCTGGAAAAGTATCAATTAGAGCAAGCTAATGGTCTAAGACTTTTGACCTAAAGCGCGTCGCGCTGAAACGGATTCAGGCGACGCGCTTTAGGTCTTTATGCATGTCGTTTTCGCAAAAACCGCTGCACGCTTTGCGCGACATGCATTAATTTGAGGTCGCGCCAATAGAAACGGCCCCTTGCGGGACCGTTTTGCTTGTTGCTTCGCTGGAAGCGGTTTTCTCAGGTGAGCGGCGACAGCTGGATCTCGACGCGCCGGTTCTGGGCACGGCCCTGAGCCGTCGCGTTGGATGCGATCGGACGTGTCTTGCCGAAGCCGGTGACCGCGAAGCGGCGGGAATCGACGCCCTGGCCGGAGAGGTAGTTGGCGACTGCCAGCGCGCGACGCTGCGACAAATCGAAATTGTGCTCGGCGCCGCCGGTCGAGTCGGTGTGGCCGAAGACGTCGACCGTGGTCTGGCGGAACTTGTTCAGCACCAGCGCCACCGAGTTCAGCACCGGGTAGAAGCCCGGCTTCACCGCGTCCTGGTCGACGTTGAAAGTGATGTCGGACGGCATGTTGAGGATGATCTGGTCACCGCTGCGGGTGACGCTTACGCCTGTGCCCTGCAACTGGCGGCGGAGCTCAGCCTCGTTCTGGTCCATCGTCGCGCCGATCGCGCCGCCGGCAAGCGCGCCGATGCCGGCGCCGATCAGCGCGTTGCGGCGGTCATTGCCGCCGGCCAGCAGACCAAGGCTGGCACCTGCCAGTGCGCCAAGGCCGGCGCCGGCCGCGGTATTGGAGATCTTCTGGTCGCCGGTATACGGATCGGTGGTGGTGCAGGCGCTCACGAGCACAGCCGTCGCCACGACGACGAGCACGGTCTTCTTCATAAGATGGTCCCTCTCCAAATCGCGGCCATTGCAGCCGCGCCAAATCAGCCCTTCCGCATGCCTTGTAACATGAATTGCGGCAAAAAGCGGAACGGCAAAGTGCTACCAGAGGTTCTTGCCGTCGATCACCACCACTTCGACCTTGTCCAGGTCGAAATCGTCGAACAGGCGGGAGTTGACGCTGATCTTCGGGTTGTCGAAGTCGGGCTGACCCGTCGACCAGTCCGGCGTTTCGGTGAACGTGCCGCAGCCGCAAGTGGCGCAGAAGCCATGCTTGATGGTTTTCGAGCCCCAGCGGTAGAAGGAGACGTTTTCAGGCGGGCTGGTGAGCTTGAATTGCGACGGGACGTAATAAGTCCAGAGCGACCCGCGCTTGGAGCAGAATGAGCACGTGCATTGTGTCACCGTCCGCGGCGCCTCGGACACTTCGAAAGTCGTGGCCTTGCAGTGGCAGCTTCCCTTGATGGTCATGGACGTCACCTCTCCGTTGTCCGCCGCCCGCCCCGCGCAGTTCCGCAGCGGAAAACCGCTGCGGAACTTTTCCAGCAGCAAGGCAACATAAAGAAGTGGTCCTGACAACTGTCTGTCAGCAGGCGCGGCAGCGCAATGCTGCCGTGGGTCGAGGTGCTCACGTGCTTTTGGCACTGCCCGTCCGCGGCAATCCGAAAGCGTGTCGCGTTTTAATGGATTCGCGACAGGCTCTAGTAGGACGGCGGCGGCACGAACAGGCAGATGGTCTTGCCGGCATCGAGCCCGGCCTGGTGCGCGCACCAGTGATACTCGCCGTCGGGGGAATTCTTGACCCGCTTGTCGCTGTAGGCGACCACCTCGCCCGTGCCTTTTATCACGTAGCCGTCCGGCCGCTCGCCGATCGACGTCTGCGGCACCTCCTTGCAATCGTAGTTGGCGCAGCAGGCAAAGGGATAGCTCCAGCCTTGCGGCAGCGCCGCCGTAGGTTTGGCGTCGTGCGCGACGGCGGTCGCGGTCAACATCACCGTCCCGACCGTTGCAAACAGGGAAAACAGGAGTCGGCCGGCCGGGCGAACGGCTCGGGCCGATCTTGACTTGGCAGCAGACATCGAAGCGTTCCTTTCGAGCATCAAGCGTTTTTCCGCTTGCCCGTTCCCGGAACGTGTCTTCCCAGTGGCCGGATCGTCAGTCGCAGATGTGCCGCGTCCGGCCATACATGCTTCTATCCCCCAGCCCGAATGCTGGGCTGATTCCTTGGCCGGCGCAAGAAGTGGGCGCGCCCTTCGGATCGCACCGGAGTTCAGCATCGGCCACAGAAAAGGGTGCGCCGACTTGGTTAACGAGAATTAAACGACAACCCTGCGACCAAGGTGCCTAAGAACGAAATTCTGCCGACGGAAGTTCCGGCCTTCAGCCGGTGACATGTTCACG
Source organism: Mesorhizobium silamurunense (assembly GCF_014843905.1). NCBI lineage: Bacteria > Pseudomonadati > Pseudomonadota > Alphaproteobacteria > Hyphomicrobiales > Phyllobacteriaceae > Mesorhizobium > Mesorhizobium silamurunense. The sequence continues at coordinate 23,152 of NZ_LPVS01000051.1, forward strand.
ATATTGCGGCAGATCGTCCGTAATCGTGAACCATGGCGCCTTGGAACCGACGAAGATATGTGCATTTGGGCCAATGCTCGGATCGTCCATCAACGTCCCCATGGCAACATGGACGTAGGTACCCTCCCGCACCAATGAATAGAGCAGCGAGCCGCATTGCCCGCAATGCGCGTCGTGGCCGCCGGCATCGCCATAGATCAGCAGCCTGTCGTCGCCGGCAGTGAGGCGAAACTTGTCGCGCTCGATGCCGGCGAAGGGCTTGAAAGCCGACCCCGTGGTGCGGCGGCAATTCGAGCAATGGCAATTCGCCGCGTAAGCGAATTCATCGGCCACCTCGTAGCGGACCTGGCCGCAGAAGCATTTTCCGGCAAGCGTGCGAGCGCTGGCCTTTTCCGGATTTGCCAATGTCTCCTCCCTGCTAGCGCCACCCGCCAGAAGGTCAGCTTCTCCTGGGACGCTCTAGTCCAGATCAGCAACCGCCTCGCCCGCGCCGCCCTCGATGCGATGCGACAGCGAGGCCTCCATGAACTCGTCGAGATCGCCGTCGAGCACGCTTGACGGGCTGGTGCTTTCGACCCCGGTGCGCAGGTCCTTCACCAGCTGATAAGGCTGCAGAACATAGGAGCGGATCTGATGACCCCAGCCGATGTCGCTCTTCGACGCCTCTGTGGCGTTCGCCACGGCCTCGCGCTTCTTCAGTTCTTCCTCGTAGAGCCGAGAGCGCAGCATTTCCCACGCCTTGGCGCGGTTCTTGTGCTGCGAGCGTTCGGCCTGACAGGCAACCGCGATGCCGGTCGCGAGATGGGTGATGCGGACCGCAGAGTCGGTCGTATTGACGTGCTGGCCGCCCGAGCCGGACGAACGATAGGTGTCGATGCGCACGTCGGATTCGGAAACGTTGATCTCGATCGAATCGTCGATGACCGGATAGACCCAGACGCTGGCGAATGAGGTGTGGCGGCGCGCATTGCTGTCATAGGGCGAAATGCGCACCAGGCGGTGGACGCCGGATTCCGTCTTCAGCCAGCCATAGGCGTTGTGCCCCTTGATCAGCACGGTGGCCGACTTGATGCCGGCCTCTTCGCCATCGTGGACTTCCAGCACCTCGACCTTGAAGCGGCGGCGCTCGGCCCAACGCGTATACATGCGCAAGAGCATCGAGGCCCAGTCCTGGCTCTCGGTACCGCCGGCGCCGGCATGGATTTCGAGATAGGTGTCGTTGGCGTCGGCCTCGCCCGACAGCAGCGTCTCGACCTGGCGGGCTTTTGCCTCGCCCTGCATCGAGCGCAGCGCCGCCTCGGCTTCCGCGACGACGCCCTCGTCGCCCTCTTCCTCGCCGAGTTCGATCAAGCCGATATTGTCTTCCAGCGCCTGGGTCAGCCCTTTGACCGCGGCGATGCCGTCTTCGAGCTCCTGGCGCTCCCGCATCAGCTTCTGGGCTTCGATAGGGTCGTTCCAGAGGCTGGAATCCTCGGCGCGTGAGTTCAGGTATTCAAGCCGCTTGATGGCCTGATCCCAGTCAAAGATGCCTCCTCAGCAGGGTTATCGCCTGCCTGATCTCGTCGACAATGTTGAGCGTTTCCGCGCGCATGGGTCTTCGTTCTGTCCTGTTCTTCTCGTTCTGTTCGGAGTCGGCGCGATACATAGGCACGGCACCGCTGCCTGTAAAGCGAAATGGGCCGGCGGTATTTTGCCGGCCCATTTCGAAATTGGGAAACCTCAGTAAAGGCCGCCGCCGCCGTCCTGGATGGCCTGATTGGCCTGTGGCGACAGCCCGCCGCCGGCACCGTTGGAGCCGTCCGCGCCCATGCCGATGACCCAATAGCTGTCGGCCGGGCCGGTGCCGGGCTTGAACGCTTCGATGATGGTGTTGGGATCGCCCTCGGCCGCGCGCATACCGGTCTTGCGGTTGATGGCGATCAGCTTCATGCCTTCCGGAACCTGGAAGTCGACATTGGGCGTGCCGTCGAGCGCGACGCGCATGAAGTCCTTGAAGATCGGCGCGGCGAGGCCGCCACCCGTGGCGCCCTTGCCGAGGCCGCGCGGCGTGTCGTAGCCCATGTAAAGACCGACGACGAGGTTCGGCGTGAAGCCGATGAACCAGGCGTCCTTCTCGTCATTGGTCGTGCCGGTCTTGCCGGCGATGTGGCGGCCGAGCTCGGCGATGGTGGCGCCGGTGCCGCGCTGCACCACGCCCTCCATCATCGAGGTGATCTGATAGGCGGTCATCGGATCGAGCACCTGCTCGGAATTGTCGACCAGTTCCGGCTCGGGCTGGTTCTTCCATTCGGTGGCATTGCAGCCCTCGCAGCCGCGCTCGTCCTGCTTGAACACGGTCTTGCCGTAGCGATCCTGGATGCGGTCGATCAGCGACGGTTTGATCGATTTGCCGCCATTGGCCATGATCGAGTAGGCCGACACCATGCGCATGACCGTCGTCTCGCCGGAGCCCAGCGCCATCGGCAGGTACGGCGCAAGATGATCGTAGACGCCGAAGCGTTCGGCATATTCCACGACCAGCTTCATGCCCATGTCGTTGGCGAGCCGCACCGTCATCAGATTGCGCGATTTCTCGATGCCCGAGCGCAAGGTGGCCGGGCCTGCAACCGTGCCGTCATAGTTCTTCGGCGTCCAGGTCGTGTTGCCGCTCTGGATGGTGATCGGGCCGTCCATGATCACGGAGGCCGGCGTGTAGCCGTTGTCGAGCGCCGCCGAATAGACGATCGGCTTGAACGAGGAGCCGGGCTGACGCATCGCCTGCGTGGCGCGGTTGAACTCCGACTGCGCGTAAGAGAAGCCGCCGACCATGGCCAGCACGCGGCCGGTATGCGGGTCCATGGCAACTAGGCCGCCTTCGACCTCGGGCGCCTGGCGCAGGCTGTAGGTATTGTCGGAGCCGTCGTTCTTCTGCACGAAGATGACGTCGCCGGGCTCAAGCACTTCCGCCGGCGATTTCGCCCGGACGGACTTGCCGTTGACGAAATGGCGCATGGCGAAGCCCATGTCGTCCTTGCTGACGGTTCCCTCGACGCGGTCCTTGACGAGGTCGCCGGAGACCTGGCGCGACGGCTGAATGCCAATCGTAAGGCCGTCGGCAGAACTGTCGAGCACGACAGCCAGCGCCCATTCCGGCACGTCCTCCAGCCCCTTCACAGCACCGAGCGGAACGCCCCAGTCGCCGGAAATGTCGATATGGGTCACCGGTCCGCGATAGCCGCGCAGCATGTCGTATTTCAGCAGCCCGTTCTGCATCGACTTGCGGGCGATCAACTGGATCTTCGGATCGAGCGTCGTGCGCACCGACAGGCCGCCCTCGTAGAGCGCGTTCTCGCCGTAGCGGGCGATGATCTGGCGGCGCACCTCCTCGGTGAAAAACTCGCCCGCGAACAGATAGGAGCCGTTACGGCGCGGTTTCACGCCGAGCGGCTCGGCCTTGGCCTTGGCGCCTTCCTCGCGCGTGACGTAGCCGTTCTCGACCATCTGGTCGATGACCCAGTTGCGGCGCTCGAGCGCCCGGTCGGCATGCTTGAACGGATGATAGTTGTTGGGGCCCTTGGGCAGCGAAGCGAGGTAAGCGGCTTCGGCGACGGTGAGTTCGTTGACCGATTTGTCGAAATAGGTGAGCGCGGCGCCGGCGACGCCATAAGCGCCGAAGCCGAAGAAAATCTCGTTGAGATAGAGCTCGAGGATGCGGTCCTTCGAATAGGCCTGCTCGATGCGGAAGGCCAGGATCATCTCCTTGATCTTGCGCTCATAGGTCTGGTCGGAGGTCAGCAGGAAATTCTTCGCCACTTGCTGCGTGATCGTCGAGGCACCGACCTGGCGCCTGCCGGAGCCGAAATTCTGCAGATTGACGATGATGGCGCGGCCAAGGCCGGTGATATCGATGCCGGGGTGGTTGTAGAAGTTCTTGTCCTCGGCCGACATGAAGGCGGCCTTGACGCGGTCCGGGATCGCCTGGATCGGCAGATAAAGGCGCCGCTCGCGGGCGTATTCGGCCATCAGCGAGCCATCCGAGGCATGGATGCGCGTCGTCACCGGCGGCTCATATTTGGCCAGAACTTCGTAGTCGGGCAGGTCCTTCGTCAGATGGCTGATGTAGATGGCAAGGCCCGCAGCGACCAGCAGCGCCAGCGTCGTGCCGATGCCGAAGAAATAGCCGATGAGACGAATCATGCCCGCTCCAGTCCGAGGTTCGGGATTTTCCTAAACGAAGCCGACAGTCGCGCAAGCTTCACGGGGCGGTCCCAATCCGCAATGGAAAACCCATGTCGCGACCATGTGGACAAAATACGGCAGCGCGAAGTTTCAGGACTCGGTCCGCCAAATAATAACGCCACGTGTTGTCGTCGTGCAACGCTGCTTGTGGTTGTGGGACGGCTCAAGGTTGTGGGCGGGTGCAGTTCCCGTCAACCACCAGCCCTGGCTCCGGCTTTCGCCGCGGCAAACAGGGCGACGGCATTGGTTATGCTCTGGGCCGCCTTGCCGCGCCAGTCGGCGCTGAGCAGCTGCGCCTCGTCCTTGTTGTTGGAGAGATAGCCAAGCTCGACCAGCACGGAGGGAACGTCAGGCGCCTTCAGCACCTTGAAGCCCGCCGAGCGCTGCGGATTGTTGATCAGCCCGACGCTGGTCGACAGCTGGCCGACCAGCGTGTGGGCAAAGCTCATCGAAAAACCGTGGGTCTCGCGGCGGATCAGGTCGATCAGGATGTCGGTGACCTCCTTGTTGTCGTCCTCGATCTTCATGCCAGCGAACTGGTCAGACAGGTTTTCGCGATCGGCGAGCGCCTGGGCCTCGGGATCGGAGGCCTTGTCCGAGAGCGTGTAGACGGTGGCGCCGCGGAGGCCCTTGACGGCGATGGTATCGGCATGGATGGAGATCAAAAGATCGGCTTCGTGCTGGCGGGCGATGCGCACGCGCTCGTCGAGCGGCAGGTATGTGTCGTTGTCCCGCGTCATGTACACATCATAGTTGCCGACCGCGGCCAGCTTGTCGCGCAATTCTGTGGCGAAGGCGAGCGTGACGTTCTTCTCGACCGTGCCGCCAGTGCTCTCCGCGCCGCCGTCGACGCCGCCATGGCCGGGGTCGATGACGACGGTGAAGCGGTGTCCAGGCGCAGAGACCGGCCCGGTGCCGACGCGGCCACCCTTGTCGGTGGAAACGGTCGAGCCGGTCGTCAGCGACTGGTTGGCTAAAGCCTCGTCGAATTCCCGTTCCGACGCAGCCGACATGTCGATGGCGATGCGATAGCCGCTGCCGTCATCATTCTTCAGCACGTCGAGCTTGTCGACGGCAAAGGGCCCCTTGCCGGTGAGGATCAGCCGCGAGCCCTTGCCCTGATCGCCGTAGCGAATGGCGCGCACCAGCCCGCGCGGCTTCACATCCTTGGCGTTGAGGGCGAATCGCGCGCGCGGCAGATCGACCACAAGGCGGTTGGGGCCGCGCAGCAGGAACCACTTCACGTCCGGCTCGCGGTCGAAGGTCACGACAATCCGCATCTTGGTGGCGTCGCCGGCCATCTTGTAGCCGGTCGCGCCAAGCAGCCCGTCGGCCCGCGAGGCGGCGGTCACGCCAAGCAGGACCGCCAGCATTAAAAGGGCCCTTGCCATCAGCTGGAGATGCCCGGGGGCGCCACGCCACTTGCCTGCGGTGCCTGCCAGTCCCATCTCTACTCCAGTCGCTCCCGGTTTGGCGCCTCGCGCCAACCTATTTCGTAGAAGGGCCTGTCTGGCAGCCAACTCGATTAACGATTGGTATCCAGAGAAGGTTAACCAAGCCTTTTCATGCGATGGGTGGAGCGTAATCTTCCCCAACGGAAGCGCTTTTTGCCGGCATCCGAAATCGGGGTTGCCTTCCACCCCGCCAAATCATAAAAGCGACATTGGATCACTGCAATCCTGGAACCGCTAGCCTCCGCAGTTTCCTGTTTGGGATCAGATGTGAAGGCGGTTCCTTTCGCTTCCGGCGAAAAGGCTCAGGTGGTCGCGACGAATTTCGCAGGCGTGCTCCCGTGGCGGGGAATCGCTTGCGTGAAGAAAACGGCCGGGATGTCCCGCGCCGGCTCTGTGTGAGCAAACAAGCTGGTCCGGCTAAGCCCGGGCTTTGGTTCAAAAGGTTCTGCTGGGTTGCCGATGGCTTCAAGCGCAATCATGGAAAGGTCCGCATCGAACCGCGCCATCGTGGCTGCGGGCGGCACCACCATCGCGTTGAAGCTCCGGCCGGCGGACATTCAATTATCCGGCATCCACACAAATCCAGGCACACAGCGGCGGGGCCTGCCTCGCCAGCTGCGGCTGATGGCTGCCGGGAGGAAACGAAATAATGCCCAACAAGATGCTGATAGACGCCTCCCACCCGGAGGAAACACGCGTTGTCGTCGTTCGCGGTAACCGCATCGAAGAATTCGACTTTGAATCCCAGGACAAGAAGCAGCTCAAAGGAAACATCTATCTCGCCCGCGTAACCCGCGTCGAACCTTCCCTTCAGGCAGCCTTTGTCGAATATGGCGGCAACCGTCACGGTTTTCTCGCCTTCAGTGAAATTCATCCCGACTACTACCAGATCCCGGTCGCCGACCGTCAGGCCCTGCTGCGCGCCGAAGCGCAGGAGGCCGAGGACGAAGACGACGAGGAGGCTGAGGCCGGCGAGGAGCAGCAGGCGCGCGAACGTGGCGGCCGCCGCAGCCGCCGCCGTGGCGGCAAGAATCGCGACCGCGCCGAGCAGAAGCGCGGCGCCGATGCTGCCGGCTCCGAGGAAAATAGCGAAAACCTCGAAGAGATCGCGGCTTCCAGCGAGGCTGCGGACGACGCTGGTGACTCTGCCGATGCTTCGATGGAGAACGTCGAAGCGATGTCCGAAACCGTCGAATCCGTGACCGAGGCGGTCACCGAAGAAGAAAACAAGGCTCCCGAAGCCAGCAGCGAGACCGCCGAAGGTGAAGCCGCCAAGCACGCGGATGACAAGCCTTCCGAGGGCGGGCCCACCTCGATGGCCGCCAGTGTCGATGCGGATGTGATTTCGGAAGCGGTATCGCAGGCCGAGCCCGCCAGCGGGGCCGCTCCGGCCGACGACGCCGCTCCGAGCGACAGTGATCGCGGCATGCTCGAAGAGGTGCAGTCCGCGCATTCGGACGAGCACGAGATCGAATCGGTCGGCGCCGAGGATGCGCTGGAAGAGGTCCGCAACCGCCGCAAGCCGGTCCGCCGCCAGTACAAGATCCAGGAGGTCATCAAGCGCCGCCAGATCCTTCTGGTCCAGGTCGTCAAGGAAGAGCGCGGCAACAAGGGCGCGGCGCTGACCACCTACCTGTCGCTCGCCGGCCGTTACTCGGTGCTGATGCCCAACACCGCGCGCGGTGGCGGCATCTCGCGCAAGATCACCAATGCCCAGGACCGCAAGCGGCTGAAGGAGGTCGTCGCCGATCTCGAGGTGCCGCAGGGCATGGGCGTCATCCTGCGCACCGCCGGCGAAAGTCGCACCAAGGCCGAGATCAAGCGCGACTACGAATATCTGATGCGGCTTTGGGAGAACGTCCGAAGCCTGACGCTGCAGTCCACGGCCCCCGCCCTGGTCTATGAGGAAGGCAGCCTGATCAAGCGCTCCGTGCGCGACCTTTACAACAAGGATATCGACGAGATCCTGGTCTCCGGCGACGACGGCTATCGCGAGGCCAAGGATTTCATGCGCATGCTGATGCCGAGCCATGCCAAGGTGGTGCAGCCTTTCCGCGACACCACCCCGATCTTCGTGCGCAACGGCATCGAGGCGCAGCTCGACCGCATGCTGCAGCCGCAGGTGACGCTGAAGAGCGGCGGCTACATCATCATCAACCAGACCGAGGCGCTGGTCTCGATCGACGTCAACTCCGGCCGCTCCACCAAAGAGCATTCGATCGAGGACACCGCGCTCCACACCAATCTGGAGGCCGCCGAGGAAGTCGCCCGGCAGTTGAGGCTGCGCGACCTTGCCGGCCTGATCGTCATCGACTTCATCGACATGGAGGAGAACCGTAACAACCGCTCCGTCGAGAAGCGGCTGAAGGATCACCTCAAGAACGACCGTGCCCGCATCCAGGTCGGCCGCATCTCGCATTTCGGCCTGATGGAGATGTCGCGCCAGCGCATCCGCGCCAGCGTGCTGGAATCGACGATGAAGCCCTGCCCGCATTGCGGCGGCACCGGCCATGTGCGCTCCGACTCTTCGGTGGCGTTGATGGTGGTGCGGGCGATCGAGGAATTCCTGCTCAAGGATTCGCGCAGCCACATCACCGTGCGCACGCCGGCGGCGACGGCGCTCTATGTGCTCAACCACAAACGCGCCAATCTGGTCGAGCTCGAGGCCCGGTTCGGCCTGACCATCACGCTCGAAGCCGACGAGACGCTGGGCGCGCAGCACTACGCGATCTTCCGCGGCGCCGTGGCGGAAAAGCCCGAAGGCTTCGTCGAGGTGCGCAGCCTGCCGACCTATGTCGAGCCGGAAGAGCCCGAGGACGAGATCGTCGTCGAGGAGGAGGAAGAGGCATCGGTCGAGGCCGAACAGCCGCGTCACCCGCAGCAGGGACAGCATCAGCAGCGGTCCGAGGACGGCGAAGGCCGAAAGCGCCGCAAGCGCCGTCGGCGGCGCGGCGGCAAGGATCGCGACCGCGAGCATGGTGCCCATGGCGATGCCGTTTCGGCCCCCGCGCCGGCGGATGCCGCCGCGACGTCAGGCGAAGCAACAGCCGAGGTGACGGCCGAAGCGCCGGCCGAGGCGGAAGCGGCCGAAGAGGGTCAGGGCAAGAAGCGCCGCCGCGGCAAGCGCGGCGGCAAGCGCAATCGCCGCGAGGAAGGCGAAACCGCCGCCGAAGCCGGCGATGGTTTCGAAGGCGATGAAGTGGACGTCGAAGCTCCCGAAGGCGCGCCGCCGGTCGCCACAGCCGAAGGGCAGGCCGCGCCCTCGCCCGCCAATGACGATGCTCCGGAGACGGAGAAGCCGAAGAAGCCGCGCCGTGCATCGCGATCAAAGAAGGCTGCCGAGGAAACGGTCTCCGAGAAAGCGCCCGAGCCGGCGGCGGAACTTCCCGCTGAACCCGTGGCCGCCGAACCGGAACCGGCAGTCGTCGCTGCTTCTGCTCCGACCGAGGCCGCGGCGCCCGTCAATGCGCACCCGACGCGGCGCAAGCCCCAGTCGATCGACGCGCCGGTCGTCCCCGTCGTTTCGTCCAACGTCAGCGATGAGGCCAAGGTCGAAGAAAAGCCGAAGCGCGCCGGTTGGTGGCAGCGGAAAGGCTTTTTCTAGGATTTTCAGTCGATTATCCTGATCTTTTAACAAAAAATCCCGCGCCATCTCGGCGCGGGATTTTCTTTTTCAAGCGGCTTCAGTTCCAGGTCCCGAACACGCGTTAGGGCGCGAAGATCGACCAGTTCATCATCCTGGCGAGCTTCTCCAGCGCGATGGAGCCGAGCTTGGAGTTGCCGTTCTCGTTGAGGCCCGGCGACCAGACGGCGAGCGAGGCAACGCCGGGCACGATGCCAAGAATGCCGCCTCCGACGCCGCTTTTTCCCGGAATGCCGACGCGGAAGGCGAAGTCGCCGGAGCCGTCATAATGGCCGCAGGTCAGCATCAGCGCGCCGATGCGGCGCGCCCGCTCGGTCGACACCACGGAATGCCCGGTCGCCGGATTCCTGCCGCCATTGGCTAGGAAGCGGCCGGCCATGGCGAGTTGCCGGCAGCTCATCGCAATGGCGCAATGGTGGAAGTAGACGCCCAAGGCCAGCTCCGGCTCGTGATGGAGATTGCCGAAGGATTTCATGTAATTGGCCAGAGCGAAATTGCGGTAGCCGGTGGCGCGCTCGGAGGCCGCGACCTCGCGGTCGATGATGATGGTGTCGTCGTCGGCGAGGAAATGGACGAAGCGCAGGATCTCGCCTATCGCCTCGCGCGGCTGATGGCCGGCAAGCAGGACGTCGGAGATGACAATGGCGCCTGCATTGATGAACGGATTGCGCGGGATGCCGTTCTCATGCTCGAGCTGGACGATCGAGTTGAACGGGTTGCCGGAGGGCTCGCGGCCGACGCGCTGCCACAGCGCATCGCCGACCTTGCCCAGCGCCAGCGTCAAGGTGAACACTTTCGAGACGCTCTGGATGGAAAAGGGCTGATCAGCGTCACCGGCGAGGATGACACGGCCGTCATTGGTCACGGCGGCAATGCCGAATTTCCCCGGATCGACCTTGCCGAGCTGCGGGATGTAGGTGGCGACATCGCCGCGATCGGTGCGCTCCGCCATTTCGGCGGCAACCTCGGCCAGCGCTTGCTCGAGTTTAGGCATTGGCTTCTATTTCAGCCAGCGTTCGATACGCGCCAGCGCCTCAACCATGTCGCCATGGCTGCCGGCATAGGAAAAGCGCATGGTGCGATGGCCCTGCAGCGGATCGAAGTCGCGGCCGGGCGTTGCCGCCACATGCGCCTCGGCCAGCATCTTGCGCGCGAAGGCCATGCTGTCATTGGTGTGCCGGGTGACGTCGCAGAAGGCGTAAAAGGCGCCGTCCATCGGTGCCGCGAGCGCGAAGCCGAGCTCCGGCAGTCGCTTCATCAGAAGGTCGCGGTTCCAGGCATAACGGGCCTTCACCGCTTCCAGCTCTTGCGTGGCCTTGAAGGCTTCGATCGCCGCAATCTGCGACAGCTCCGGCGGCGAGATGTAGAGGCTCTGGGCGATGCGCTCGACCGGCCGCACCAGCTCCTCCGGCAGCACCATCCAGCCGATACGCCAGCCGGTCATGCAATAGTATTTCGAGAAGGAGTTGATCACGGTCGCGCCCGCGCCACAAGCCAATGCGCTGACATCCGGCGCGGCGTAAGCCAGCCGGTGGTAGATCTCGTCCGATATCACGGCGATGCCGAGTTCCTCCGCCGTCTTTACCAGCGCCGCAAGCTCGTCCGCCGGGATCACCGCGCCTGTCGGATTGGCTGGGCTGGCGAACAGCACCCCTTTCAGCGGCTTCTCGCGATGCGCGGCCTTCAGATGATCGGCGTGAAGATAGGCATCAGAGCCGAGCTCGATCTCGACGATCTCGATGCCGAGCGCGGCCATGATGTTGCGATAGGCGGGATAGCCGGGCGCCGCGATGGCGACGCGGTCGCCCGGATCGAACATCGCCAGGAAAGCCAGGTTGAAGGCGGCGGACGAGCCGGTGGTGACGGCGATACGGGCCGGGGCAACATCGATCCCGTAATGCTCGCCATAGTGCGTGGCGATCGCCTTGCGCAGTTGTGCCAGCCCTAAAGCGTCGGTGTAGCCGATGCGACCGTGCTCAAGCGCCAGAGCCGCGGCTTCGCGGACGCCGGCCGGCGCCGGGTCCGACGGCTGGCCGACCGCCATCGACACCACCGGGATGTCAGCAGCCTTAAGCCGATTGGCTTCGGCCAAGATATCCATGGCGTGGAACGGCTCAACCTCGCCGCGGCGTGAAAGCGAAACGACCATCTGACCTCTCGTCTAGCCTGCCTTTGGTTGGCGAAAATCCACAGGCAAACCATCGCTCACCTGCCCTGGAACTGCCGGGGTTCGACGGCAGCGCCGCACAAATGCCCGATTGATGTGGGGATCACAAGCGCGCAGGAAGTTGTCGGCGCCGACTTTTCATCCTTCGCCCGCTCGTCTACCAGTGGACCTGTCATGTTGAGCCGACCCCGAACGATGATTGACAGATCGACCGCGATAGGGCGAACCGCGCGCGGATTCGCGACGCTCCTGCTTGCAGCCGCCGTTGCGGTATCCACTTCCATAAACGCCTTCGCGCAGGGCGTGCCGGTGGTGCGCGATGCCGAGATCGAAGCGCTGGTGCGCGACTATGCCCGGCCGATCTTCAGGGCGGCGGGCCTCGCCAATGACGGCATCGACATCGTTCTTGTCAACGATCAGAGCTTCAACGCCTTCGTGACGGGCCGCCGCCTGTTCATCAACACCGGCGCGCTGGTGACGGCCGAAACGCCGAACGAGATCATCGGCGTCATCGCGCACGAGGCCGGCCATATTGCCGGCGGCCACCAGCAGAAGCTGCGCGACCAGCTCGACCGCGCCAAGACGATGGCCATCATCGCCACGCTGCTCGGCGCGGGCGCGATGGTCGCCGGCGCCACGACCAACAGCCGCGGCCTTGCAGGTGCCGGCATGGGCGTCGCCGCCGGCGGCGGCGAGATGGCACAGCGCAGCATCCTTGCCTATCAGCGAGGCGAGGAAATCACCGCCGACCGCTCGGCGATCACCTATCTCAACGCCACCGGCCAATCCGGCATGGGCATGCTGAAGACCTTCGCCCGCTTCCAGAGCGCGCTTTCGCTGTTGGGCACCCAGCTCGATCCCTACCGGATCAGCCATCCGATGCCGCAGGAGCGCATCGCCAACCTCGAAGTGCTGGTCAAGGCGAGCCCGTACGTCAATCAGGTCGACCCGCCGGCGCTGCAGCAGCGGCACGACATGATGCGCATCAAGATCGCCGCCTATATGCAGGGCCAGGCGGCCGTGGCGCGGCTGATGCGCAAGAACCCGACCAGTCTCGCCTCGCGCTATGGCGACGCGCAGCAGACCTATCTCTATGGCAATCCGGGCGCCGCGCTCGCCAAGACGGCGGCGCTCATCAAGGAACAGCCGAAGAACCCCTATTTCCAGGAATTGCGCGGCGACATCCTGATGAAGGCCAACAAGCCCAAGGATGCAGCGGATGCCTATGCTAAGGCCGTCAGCCTCGACCCGGCGCGGTCGGGGCTGCTGATGGTCTCGCTCGGCCAGGCGCTGATGGCTGTCGGCACGCCGGATTCAATCAAGAAGGCGGTAACCCAGCTCACCAACGGGGTCGGGCGCGACAAGGAAAATGCCGAAGCCTATCGTTATCTGGCGCAAGCCTATGGCGAGTTGGGGCAGATCCCGGCCGCCGATCTTGCGACCGCCGAAGGCCATTTCTATTCGGCCGACTACAAGAACGCGAAAATCTTCGCCATGCGCGCTCAACAGAAGTTGAAGCGCGGCGAGCCTGGGTGGCTTCGCGCGCAAGATATCATAAACTACACGCCATCGAACAAACTCAAATGAACGTCCCGGCCGTGCGCGGCGATTAGATTGGCCCGGGACAGGCAGAAGGAAATGATCATGAACAAGGCAATCCTGCTCGGCAGCGCCGGCGTGGCGGTAGCGCTCGGCATGCTGGCATTCGGCTTCGTGGCAGGAAGCCCGCAGGCCGCTAAGGCCGATACGACGCAAGCCATCCAGGTGGCTTCCACCGACACCAAGGTCGACCGCAAGGAGGTCGAAGGCATCATCCGCGACTATCTCTTGAAGAATCCGGAGGTCCTGCTCGAGGTTCAGGACGCGCTCGAGGCCAAGCAGAAGGAAGAGCAGCGGCTCGCAGCGCTCGGCGTCATCAAGGACGCGAAGGACGAGATCTTCAACTCCACCTTCGACGGCGTCGTCGGCAACCCGAAGGGCAAGGTCACCATCGTCGAGTTCTACGACTACAATTGCGGCTTCTGCAAACGCGCCATCGAAGACATGAAGGCGCTGACCAAGGCCGATCCGGACCTGCGCTTCGTGCTGAAGGAATTCCCGATCCTCAGCCCGGATTCGCAAAAGGCCAGCGTGGTCTCGATGGCCTTCCACCTGATGATGCCGGAGAAGTACGGCGAGTTCCACACCGCGCTGCTCGGCGGCCAGGGCCGCGCCACCGAATCCACCGCCATGAAGGTTGCGCTTTCGCTCGGCGCCGACGAGGCCAAGCTGCGTGAGAAGATGAAGGATCCGAGCATCAACGAGGCGCTCTCCCGAACCTACGACCTCGCCACCAAGCTGTCGATCACCGGCACGCCGTCCTATGTGGTCGGCAACGAGGTGGTGTTCGGCGCGCTGGGACAGCAGGTCCTGGCGGAAAAGATCGAGCAGGCCAAGAGCGCGCTCTAGTTCGTTACGGGTCGCGACAACAGGCGGTTTTCCGCCTGTTGTGGACAGCGAAAGAACGCACTTGCGCTCTTTTCGCCGGCAGCTATGCCCAGTATAGAGGTCCGGCGCGCCGGCTTGAGGCCGGCGCCGAAGAGGTCGGCATATTTGAAAACGATTTTCGTCCTGAACGGTCCCAATCTCAATGCACTCGGCAAGCGCGAGCCGGGGATCTATGGCGGCAAGACGCTTGCCGCCATAGCCGAGGATTGCAAGGCCGCCGGCGCGGCGCTCGGGCTCGAGATCGATTTTCGCCAGTCCAATCATGAGGGCGACCTCGTCGACTGGATCCAGGAGGCCGGCGACAAGGCTGCAGGCATCGTCATCAATCCCGGCGCCTACGGCCACACCTCGATTGCCATCCACGACGCCATCCGCGCCGTCGCGCCGCTGCCCGTCGCCGAAGTCCATCTTTCCAATATCCACGCGCGGGAGCCTTTCCGGCACGTCTCCATGGTCGCGCCGGTCGCTGTCGGCATGATCTGCGGGTTCGGGCCACTCGGCTATACGCTTGCGCTGCAGGCACTGGCGGCACGCCTGTGACCGGCTCCCAAACAGAAGGCTCGAAAATGTCGATAAAGAAGAACGGTGTTGACCAGCAGCTGATCCGCGATCTGGCGGGCATACTGAACGACACCAACCTGACCGAGATCGAGGTCGAGCTCGGCGACCTGAAGGTGCGCGTGTCGCGCCAGTCGCAGCCCGTCCACGCGGTCGCGGCTCCGCTCCCGGCCGCCGCGATTGCCGCGCCGGCCCAGGCGGCAGCGCCTGCGACGGTAGCCGATCCCTCCAAGGACGCCGTGCCCTCGCCGATGGTCGGCACCGCCTATCTGGCTCCCTCACCCGACGCCAAGCCGTTCGTCGAGATCGGCCAGAAGGTGAAGGAAGGCCAGACGCTGCTCATCATCGAAGCGATGAAGACGATGAACCAGATTCCCTCGCCGCGCGCCGGCACGGTGACGGCGATCCTGATCGAGGACGCCCAACCGGTCGAATACGGCATGCCGCTCGTGGTCATCGAGTAGAGCCGGGAACAGCGGGCAGATGTTCCAAAAAATCCTCATCGCCAATCGCGGCGAAATCGCACTCCGAGTGCTGCGCGCCTGCAAGGAGCTCGGCATCCAGACGGTGGTGGTCCATTCGACCGCCGATTCCGACGCCATGCATGTGCGGCTTGCCGACGAGAGCGTCTGCATCGGCCCGCCGCCGTCGCGCGAAAGCTATCTCAACATCCACCAGATCGTCGCCGCGTGCGAGATCACCGGCGCCGACGCGGTGCATCCGGGCTACGGCTTCCTGTCGGAAAACGCCAAGTTCGCCGACATCCTCGCGGCCCATAACATCACCTTCATCGGCCCCTCGGGCGACCATATCCGCATCATGGGTGACAAGATCGAGGCCAAGCGCACGGCAAAGCGCCTCGGCATTCCGGTGGTGCCGGGCTCCGATGGCGCGATCACCGAGGAGAAGGAAGCAAAGCGCGTCGCCGCCGAGATCGGCTATCCGGTGATCATCAAGGCTTCGGCCGGCGGCGGCGGCCGCGGCATGAAGGTAGCCCGCACCGAGGCCGACCTCGAGGTGGCGCTGCAGACGGCAAAGTCGGAAGCCGGCGCCGCCTTCGGCGACGACGCGGTCTACATCGAGAAATATCTGGAGAAGCCGCGCCATATCGAATTGCAGGTGTTCGGCGACGGTTCCGGCCACGGCGTGCATTTCGGCGAGCGCGACTGCTCGCTGCAGCGCCGCCACCAGAAGGTATGGGAGGAGGCGAACTCCCCAGCCCTCAATGCCGAGGAGCGCGCGCGCATCGGCGGCATCTGCGCCAAGGCGATTGCCGATCTCGGCTATTCCGGCGCCGGCACTATCGAATTCCTCTATGAGAACGGCGAGTTCTATTTCATCGAGATGAACACCCGTCTGCAGGTCGAGCATCCGGTGACGGAAGCGATCACCGGCATCGACCTCGTGCATGAGCAGATCCGCGTCGCCTCCGGCGGCGGGCTGTCGATCAGGCAGGAAGACATCAAGTTCAACGGTCACGCCATCGAGTGCCGCATCAATGCCGAGGACCCGCGCACCTTCACGCCTTCGCCCGGCACGATCACGCATTTCCACACGCCGGGCGGGCTCGGCATCCGCGTCGATTCCGGCGTCTATTCCGGTTACCGCATCCCGCCTTACTACGACAGCCTCATCGGCAAGCTGATCGTGCATGGACGCAACCGCGTCGAATGCATGATGCGGCTGCGCCGGGCGCTCGACGAATTCGTCGTCGACGGCATCAAGACGACGCTGCCGCTGTTTCGCGATCTCGTCGGCAATCCGGATATCGCCAATGGCGATTACGACATCCACTGGCTCGAAAAATATTTGGCCAAGGAGGACTAGGGTCTGTTGATATTCAGGTGATGCCGGGCTGACCTGACTCTCACCGGACCCAAAGGCGCATCGCTCTGAAACAGCTTCAGGCGACGCGCTTCAAGTCTTTGTTTTGATGCATTTCGTTCTCCCAAACCGCTGCGTACTTTTGGACGACGCGCTTTAGGGTCTTGCAGTTATAATGGCGCAATGACTCGTCCCTACGCGCCCGGCTACCGCATCCCGACCGACCTGCTGCTCAAAGCCTATGCCTCGGGTGTCTTCCCGATGGCCGAGAGCGCGACCGACCCGGAAGTGTTCTGGGTGCGGCCGGAAACGCGCGGCATCATCCCGCTCGACGGATTCCACACGCCGCGCAGTCTGAAGAAGACGATCCGCAGGCACCCTTTCGACATCCGCTACGATTTCGACTTCGAGGCGACGATCGACGGCTGCGCCGAAAAGCGCGACGAGCGCCGCTCGACCTGGATCAACGCGCCGATCCGCGAAGCCTATGTCGAGCTCTACCGGCTGGGCCACTGTCATTCTGTCGAGGCGTGGCGCGGGGGCCGGCTGGTCGGCGGCCTCTATGGCGTTTCGCTCGGGCGCGTCTTCTTCGGCGAAAGCATGTTCGCCCGGGAAACCGACGCCTCGAAGACCTGCCTCTACTATCTCGTCGAGCGGTTGAACGAGCGTCGCTTCGCGCTCCTCGACACGCAGTTCACCACCGAGCACCTCAAGCGCTTCGGCGCGATCGACGTGCCGCGCAGCCGCTATGAGAAGATGCTGGCCGAGGCCCTGAAGGGCGACGCGATTTTTTATCCGTGAGGTGCAGGGCTATCAGCAGTCGGTCGATGTTTCGATCGGCGTCTGGGCGTGGAACATCATCTTCCATCCGTCGGCGCGATGGACATAGCCGGTGCTGACCAGAGCCGCATAGGGCTCGCCGCTTTCGCGCGTCGCATGAGCCTCGTAGGTCAGCATGACGATATCGCTGCCCGGCTCGATCATGCCCTTCAGCCGGATGTCGAGATCGCGCCAGCGGTTGGGCTGCGTGGCGGTCTTGGCCAGATCGGCGTTGGTCATCGCTTTCGCCATCTGCGGAAAGGCAACGAGGCACTCCACATCGGCATGGGCCGCGAAGTACGCGGAATCGCCTGTCCAGAACCCTTTCTCGAGCGCGAGAAGTTCTTTCTTGCTGGCGGTGATCGGTTTGCCCGTGGCCATGGTGGAATCCTCCCGTCGCCGTCGTTTACCAACGGATGGCGAAAGCGAGGGTTCCGATCAGTTCGCGTCGGCAGCGCCCGTGTCATCCGGCGCGGGCGCGGCGTCCAACGGCTCAGGTGCTGCCTCGGCGGGCTGCTCTTGCGCCGGAGGCTTGGGCTTGGCGCCTTGTGTCTTCGGTTTTGCCGTATCGGCCTTGGCGGCGGTCGGCGGCGGCACGTCCGACTTCTGCTTGCAGCCTTTCAGCCAGACGTCATAGACGGCATGCTCGACGGCGTTGAGGCCGGGGCTTTCGGCGAACATCCAGCCGGTGAAGATACGGCGGATTTTGCGATCGAGCGTGATCTCGTCGACCTCGACGAAGGAATCGGTCTTCGGCTGTTCGGTCTCGGGCCGCGAATAACAGACGCGCGGCGTCACCTGCAAGGCGCCGAACTGCACCGTCTCGTCTATATAAACGTCGAAGGTGATGATGCGGCCGGTGATCTTGTCGATGCCGGCGAATTCAGCGACCGGGTTGGTGAGGCGGTCGGAGACTGCCGGCGCCTGCGCAGCGGCGAACACCACCGTCGAGGCGGCCAGAACGGACGCTGCCGCGAACAGTCCCGTCGAAAGTCGGCCGAAAGAGTTCATGCAAGGATACCGGTGGTTGCGCCCGGGTGATTCTTTCAATCGCCCAAGGCTAGTCATGGCTGCGATATCAGCAAGCAGCTAAACGCCAATTGTGGCGACAAAGGACCGAAAAACGCAGTTACGAACCGGGCGTCCAGGCGTCGTAGTCGCCGGTCACCTGCGGGCGATGCTGGTTGGTCAGGATGGAGCCCTGCGGGCGATAGGCGCCGGGCGTTCCCGTGAGGTTCGGCCGATGCGGCTTCTGCCAGTCGCGAGCCTTGTAGCTCTCGCTCGACGGCGGCGTGTCGACCCGATGATGAATCCAGCCATGCCAGCCCGGAGGGATCTTCGAGGCTTCGGAATAGTCGCGATAAATCACCCAGCGGCGGGTGCGGCCTTCCGAATCGACGCCGCCTTCGTAGTAGACGTTGCCGGCCTCGTCCTCGCCGACCTTCTTGCCAAATCGCCAGGTGTGGAAGCGCGTGCCCAGCGTCTGGCTGTTCCACCAGGTGAAAAACTGCAGCAGGAAAGTTTTCATCCAGATCCTCGTTGCGGCAGCGGCCGCGCCGTTTCCTGCTTATGGCGTCAGGCCATCGCGAAGGCAAGGGTTTTGCCGCCCGACGATGTAAATGCTTCGTGCGCTAAATCGATACATGCGCGGAGATGTCGCCACCTCGGCTTGCCAAGCGTTGCGTGTGTTCCTAAAGCTCGCACGCCCGGCAAGCGGGCGCCTGGCCCGCGCCGGTTGAGGGAGGTGACGATTGGCCCCAGAACGGTCCACCGGCAATCGGATCAGCGCCGAAGACATTCGCCGCTGGAAGGGTGGCGTGCCGATCGTCTGTCTCACCGCCTATACCTATCCGATAGCCCGCATGCTCGATCCGCATGTCGACCTGCTTTTGGTCGGCGACAGCGTCGCCATGGTGCTGCACGGCCACGCCACGACGCTCGGCGCCTCGCTGGAGATGATGATCGCGCATGGACAGGCGGTGATGCGCGGCGCGACGAAAGCCTGTGTCGTCGTCGACATGCCGGCGGGTAGCTACGAGGTCTCCCCGGCGGATGCCGTTGCCTCGGCAAGGCGCATCGTCGGCGAGACCGGGTGCCAGGCGGTCAAACTCGAGGGCGGCGTCGACATGGCCGCGCAGATCGCGGCGATCGTCGCCGAAGGCATACCGGTGATGGGCCATATCGGCCTGCAGCCGCAATCCGTGGAAAAGGACGGCGGCTACAAGATAAAGGGCCGGACCGAGGAAAACATTGCCGCGCTGTTTCGCGACGCCGAAGCGGTCGAGAAGGCTGGCGCCTTCTCGGTTGTCATCGAGGGCACGGTGGAAGCGGTGGCTTCGGATCTCACCCGCCATATCGCGATCCCGACCATCGGCATCGGCGCCAGCGGCGACTGCGATGGCCAGATCCTGGTCATCGACGACATGATCGGTATGACCGTCGACCGGGTGCCGAAATTCGTCAAGGAATATGCAAACCTGCGCGACACCATTGCGGATGCGGCGGCGCGTTACGCCGCCGAGGTGCGCAGCCGCGCATTTCCGGGGCAAGACCACGTCTTTTCGGCGGCATCGGGCAAGGACAAGACATGAGCGGGCCAATCGTCGTCGACAGCGTCGCGGCGCTGCGCGCGCAAATCCGGGACTGGCGCCGGGAAGGCTTCAAGGTCGCCATGGTGCCGACCATGGGCGCCCTGCATGACGGGCACATCTCGCTAGTGAGAATCGCGCTCGAGCGCGCAGAGCGCTGCGTCGTCTCGATCTTCGTCAATCCGACGCAGTTCGCGCCGACCGAGGACTTGGACAAATATCCGCGGCAGTTGGCTCGCGATCTCGACCGGTTGCGGGAGGCGGGCGCGCATCTCGCCTTCACGCCGGGTGTCGCGGAAATGTACCGGCCCGGCTTTGCCACCAGGATATCGGTCGGCGGCCCTTCCTCCGGCCTGGAAACGGATTTCCGGCCGACCTTCTTCGACGGCGTCGCCACGGTGGTGGCCAAGCTTTTCCTGCAGGCCGCGCCCGACTGCGCGGTGTTCGGCGAGAAGGATTATCAGCAGCTTTGCGTTGTCAGGCAGCTTTGCCGAGACCTCGACCTGCCCGTCGAGATCATCGGCGCGCCGACGGTGCGCGACTCGCATGGCCTCGCCATGTCCTCCCGCAACGCCTATCTCAGCGAGACTGAACTCGCCATCGCGCGCAAGCTCAACGTGGTTTTGCGTCAAACCGCGGCGGAACTGACCTCCGGCGCGGATGAGGCAAGCGCCGTGGGCGAGGCCGCGCAAGCGCTTGTCCGGGCGGGCTTTCGAAAGGTCGACTACGTCGCCGCTCGCGAGGCCGTGACGCTCGGGCCCTGGCGGCGGGATCGCGACGGACGCCTGCTCGCAGCGGCCTGGCTTGGCACCACTAGGCTGATCGACAATGTGGAAATTCTCTCCGCCTGACTGAAGGATACAATCAAATCCAGAGGCGCGACGCAGCAGGACGCTACCGCCGGGCGATCTACGCCAGCCGCTTCTCCATGATCAGCGCTGGTATTCCCGACCCGCCGCCACAATCCGCTGTCCTGCCTGCCGGCAGGAACCTGTTCGCTTCGTAGAAGGCGATTGCAAGAGTATTCGCCTCTTCCACCTCCAGACGCAGCGTCCGCGCTTCCGGGAAGCTGGCCTCGACCTCGTCGAGCAGCGATCGGCCGATCCCTTGCCGCTGACAATCCGGATGCACGTAGAGCTGATTCAAGAGGACGATCTTCGGGTCCGTGGTCGCGGAAGCGAAAGCCATGCCGCCGATGCGCTTGCCATCGTCGGCGACCAGGAATTCCGAATTGGGGCGCGTCAGCCGCGCCCTGAGCGAGGCGATCGAGTGCCAGTCGTCTGTGATTTCAGCGACCCGCTTGGCGCCATAGACGGCGTCATAAGTGGCATGCCAGGTGTCGACCAGCAACGCACGGATGGCGGCGAGATCGTGTTCGCTCGCCGTCCGCACGAACATCGCTAACCCTCGATGCCGAGCTTGGCCTTGACCAGCTCGTTGACCGCCTGCGGGTTCGCCTTGCCGCCGGTCGCCTTCATCACCTGGCCGACGAACCAGCCGGCCATGGTCGGCTTGGCGCGCGCCTGCTCGGCCTTGTCCGGATTGGCGGCGATGACCTCGTCGACCGCCTTCTCGATGGCGCCGGTGTCGGTTACCTGCTTCATGCCGCGGCTTTCGACAAGCTGGCGCGGATCGCCGCCCTCGTTCCAGACGATCTCGAACAGGTCCTTGCCGATCTTGCCGGAGATGGTGCCTTCCTTGATCAGGTCGATGACGGCGCCCAGCTGATCGGGCGACACCGTAGCATTTTCAATATCTTTTCCGGCTCTGTTGAGAGCACCCAACAGGTCGTTGATGACCCAGTTGGCGGCAAGCTTGCCGTCGCGCCCCGCTGCCACCTTCTCGAAATAGTCGGCGATCGGCTTTTCCGACACCAGCACCGAGGCGTCGTAGGTCGACAGCCCCAGCGAGCCGATCAGACGCGCCTTCTTGTCGTCGGGCAGTTCCGGCAGATGCTGCGCCAGATCATCGACATAGGCCTGGTCGAATTCCAGCGGCAGAAGGTCGGGATCCGGGAAGTAGCGGTAGTCATGCGCCTCTTCCTTGGAGCGCATCGAGCGCGTCTCGCCCTTGTTGGGATCGAACAGGCGGGTCTCCTGCTCGATCGCGCCGCCGTCTTCCAGGATGGCGATCTGCCGGCGCGCCTCGGATTCGATGGCCTGGCCGATGAAGCGGATCGAGTTCACATTCTTGATCTCGCAGCGCGTGCCGAAGGCCCCTCCGGGGCGGCGCACCGAGACGTTGACGTCGGCGCGCAGCGAGCCTTCGTCCATGTTGCCGTCGCAGGTGCCGAGATAGCGCATGATGGTGCGCAGCTTGCTGACATAGGCCTTGGCCTCGTCGGCCGAACGCATGTCGGGCTTGGAGACGATCTCCATCAGTGCCACGCCCGAGCGGTTGAGGTCGACATAGGACATGGTCGGATGCTGGTCGTGCATCGACTTGCCGGCATCCTGCTCAAGATGGAGTCGCTCGATGCCGACCTCGATATCCTCGAACTCGCCTTGCCGGTCCGGCCCGACGGAGACGATCACCTTGCCCTCGCCGACGATCGGCTGCTTGTACTGCGAGATCTGGTAGCCCTGCGGCAGGTCCGGATAGAAATAGTTCTTCCGGTCGAAGACCGATTTGTGGTTGATCTCGGCCTTCAAGCCCAGCCCGGTGCGGATCGCCTGCTTGACGCATTCCTCGTTGATCACCGGCAGCATGCCGGGCATCGCCGCGTCGACCAGGCTGACATTGGCGTTGGGCGCCGCGCCGAAGGACGTCGACGCACCGGAGAAGAGCTTTGCCTCGGACGTCACTTGCGCATGCACTTCGAGCCCGATGATGATTTCCCAGTCGCCGGTGGCGCCGGAAATCAGGCGTTTGGGATCGGGCGTGCGGGTATCGATGATGCTCATTGGGGCCTGCGGATGGCATTCGTGGAATGGTGCGATTTGCATATCATGATGCGAAAATCGCAACACTCGCTAGTGCAAACCGCCCGGCGAGACAAGCATAAAGCCCATGCGCTGGCCTTTTCCGCCGCCTTCGCCTATAGGACATCCATCCCCAATGGAGAGTGGATGTCCACTTACGCTCAGTCCCGGTAAGGCCCTGACCTCCTAGCAAGGCAGGGCGACAAAACCTGAAGCCCGTGCCGCGATTTCTCGCGGCGGCTTTTGTTGTTTTCCCGGGGAATTTCTCCAATGGACATTTCGCGCAGCGCATGACCCCGAAAATCGGAATCGATTTTCGGGTCATGCGCTAAACTGAAGTGCCACAGCGTCCTTTTGCGCGTCCAAGAGGACGCTCGGCGCTATGGGGAACAGCGCATCCTGCACCTGCTCGCACAAGGCGGGCGCATCGAAATCGAAAAGAGCGACGCCAGGAAGATTGCCTTGGTCCGGTGCCTGACACGGGACGGCTGGCATTATCCGGGCCTCGACCTGGACCTCTTTCGAAAGCTGAAACGCAAGAAAGCGGTTTCTTCGGCGAGTGGTGGCCCTTATCGCATCACGCGGCACGGGCTCGAGCTCGTCCGCGCCGAGCTCGATAACCGGTAGAATTCGTTGAGGCCCGCCGGCCGGCCAACGGCCGGCGGTTTTCTCTCGCCCTCAGGCGGTGGCGATGTAGGCCCGGATCTCCTCGGCCTCGCGCTCGACATCCTCGATGCGGCGCTTGACCACGTCGCCGATCGACACGATGCCGTCGAGCAGTCCATCCTTTTCCACCGGAAGATGGCGGAAGCGGCCTTTGGTCATGATCTCCATGACCTCGTTTACCGTATGGTTCTCGTTGCAGATTTTGACCTTGGGCGTCATGGCCGAACGCACCGGTATGTCGAGCGCGGCCGCGCCCTCCCGGGCCAGAACCCGCACGATGTCGCGCTCGGAAAGAATGCCCACGATCTTGTGGTCACCATTGGTGATGACCAGCGCGCCGATCCTGTGTTCAGTCAGGATGCGAATGGCCTCGCTCAGCTTTTCATTTGGCCCGAGCGTGAACACGTCATGGCCCTTGCTTTCAAGAATTGCCTTAACCGTCATGGCGTCCTCCTCAGCCTTGCTCGCCGGCTCCTGCCCTGACCGGCTTCCAGCCCCAGCGCCCTTGGGAAGACGCTGGGTGGCTTAAAGCGCGTCGCGGCGCACTTTAAGTTCTATGTTTGATGCATGTCGCCCAAAAACGCTACGCAAATTTGGGCGACATGCATGGCAACATCGTGCGCCGTGATTGGTTGCATTTCAAGTGCGCCGCAGCGCTACTCATGCGGCTGCGGGCGGTCGAAAAAACGCAGGCCGAAGAAGCCGGCGACAAAGCCGCCGATATGGGCTTCCCAGGCGATCTGTCCGTCGATACCTGGCGCAAAGCTGAGCAGGCCGGTGGCGAGGTTGATCACCATCCAAACACCGAGGAAGGTCATGACGCCGCGCGAACGCAGCACGACTGCGATCGGCAACGCCTCGCCGGCGAAGGCCGCCCTGCCGGACGCGCGGTCAATGCGGAAACCATAGCGCGCCGCCGCTCCCATCATGCCCGAGATCGCGCCCGAAGCGCCGACCAGCGGCATCTCGCCATAAGGGTGCATTGCCCAGAACAGCGCGACCGAAGCCAGCCCGGTCACGGCGTAGAACACCGCAAATCGGGTCGCGCCGAAACGATTGGCAAGCGGTGAGCCGAAAGCGGCAAGCCAGACCATGTTGATGGCAATATGGGCAAAACCCCCATGCATGAAAGCATAGGTGAAGGGGCGCGTGAACAGGAACCAGTCGAAGCCGTACTGCCCGGTGTAGAGCACCGGAATGAAGGCGCCGTCATAGAGCAGCGTCATTTGCTGGTCGTCGTTCAGCACATATTGCTGCAGCAGGAAGACGACCGCGCAAATCCCGATCACCGCCAGCACCACCGGCGGCAGGTTGAATACCGGCTCGTGGCGCGGCTCCGGCGCCTCTTCGTCCGGCTGCGGTTCGGGTTCAGTCGGGCTTACCGGTTCGCTCATGCGCCCCTTGCAATTGGCTGGAGACTCGATTTTCGGCCCGAGCATGTAGTTCACGCCCGATCGAATCACAAACCGCTAATCGCCCCAAGCTGAATCGGATGGGGCTCGAATCGGCAAGGCGCGAATCAAAAAGAAAGCCGTCCAAGGTTTCCCTTGAACGGCCGGTCGAGTCCCCTGCTCCCCGTAAACCCTTGACTGAAGTGCTGCCGATTGTCGCGAAACGACCGTTTTGGAGTGGTTTTCGATGTGCCACAGCCCCTGACGGCGCGCAATGTAAACCACTTGTTAACCTTAACGACCCCGACCCGTGCACAAACGTTAACGATACTGGCACGCATCCTGCTCCGCACCGCATGAAGGTCATCGGAGGGCGCCCTGTCTGTTCGCCGATGGGACATCAAGAAAGACAGATTGCCGGAGCGGAATGGACATGAATCAGAACGGATCAATCACGCTGTTCCAATATTGGAACCAGCTGCGTGATGGCCGACCTGCCCCGAAACGTTCGGAAGTCGAGCCGGCCGATATCAAGTCACTTTTGGCGGACACGTTCATCCTGGAGCGCGATACACGCGGCGAGGCCGTCTTTCGGCTGGCCGGCACCAGGCTCTGCGCCTATTACGGCCGAGAGCTCAAGGGGTTCTCCTTCCCCTCGCTCTGGCGCGAGAAGGACCAGCGGCTTATGTCGCGGCTCATCCACGGCGTCTTCGACCAGAAATCGGTGCTGCTTCTGACCTATGAAGGATTCAGTCGAAACGGCCGTTCCAACAAGTTCGAGCTGCTCGCGCTGCCGCTCGATGGCGGCGTCGAGAGCCCTCGCTGCCTCGGCATTGTCAGTGCCGCGGATAGACCGTTCTGGCTGGGTGCCGACCCGCTCGCCGATGCCCTGATTGACGCGATCCGGGTGATCGATCCCGAGAAGGAACCGATGTTCCTGAAAAACCGACCCGCGATCAATGTTCCGTCGCTCGTGCCGACGGAGCTCGACGCGCCTGAGACCATTTCGGCGCTCGGCCGTGCGCGCCGGATCCGGCATCTCGTCGTCTTCGACGGCGGGCGCAACGAGTAAGGCGTATCGCGAGGCCTATTTACCCCTAGTCAAACCTCGCTTTTTGCCCCGCGCGAGCGTCCGAGCCCCAGCCATTTAGGGTCGGCTTTTTCCCCTTTGTTAACCTGCTTTGCTGTAGCTTTTCGGGTGAAATTCCTCGCATCGTCGCGTGGAATGCCAACGGGGTGTAGGCAGTCATGAGGTCAGCGGCGGAATATGCGCCGTCCCGTGTGGAGCGGCGCAATTTTCAGCGTGTCCGGGTGAAAATCTACGGACGCTTCATGCTGGAGGACCGCACAGAGCATGCGTGCCAGGTGATCGACATGTCGCCCGGCAATGTCGCCTTGCGCACCGACCGCGTCGGCATGCCGGGCGAGAAGGTCATTGCCTATATCGACCATATCGGCCGCATCGAAGGCGTCGTGACGCGGACCTCGCAGGACGGTTTCGCCATGACCGTCATCGCTTCGGATCGCAAGAAGGACAAGCTCGCCGCGCAGCTCACCTGGCTTGCCAACAAGCATGAGTTGGACCTGCCGGAAGACCGACGCCACGAGCGCGTCGCGCCGCGCAATCCGATGAGCGTGCTGCAGCTCACCGACGGGCGCCAGTATCAGTGCCGCATCATCGATCTGTCGCTTTCGGGCGCGGCGATCGAGATCGACGTCAAGCCGGCGATCGGCGTGCAGGTCATGCTGGGGACGATGCGCGGCCAGGTGGTGCGTCACTTCGAGGACGGCGTCGCCATCGAATTCGCCGTCATCCAGCGGCCGGAAACCTTGGATTCGGAATTCAACGCGCCGCCATCCTGACCGCCGCCGAACTCAAACAAGCACCAAACCGGCCGCCAGCGGCCGGTTTTTTGTTGGCCGGATAGGCGCCTTTTCGTAGCCACACCGCATGTCGAGACCCCGAGAAGCGGGCAACGGCGCGCGGCGAATCTCAACAATTCGAAATCGAGATAGTTCAAATTTTATATTTATTCTACGGGCGTTTTACTTAATATCTACTTCGAGTTTTTGCGTCAAATAAATCCAAACGTGGCACAGTCTCTCTCAAACGGGGAGACTACCATAATGAAAATGACGAGGGGCAAGCTGTTGCTCTTGGCAATGGCGATGCAGCTTTCCGCGTGGGGCACGGCAAGCGCAGGACCGGTGTTCATGCATACGGGCGGCCGCACCACCCAGCCGGTTGGCCATTATGAATTCTGCCGTCGTATTGCGGTCGAATGCAACGAGAGGACGCCGAAAGGGCCTCCGGTCGATCTGACCCGCAAGCTGTGGGCGACCATCATCAACGTCAACAATTCGGTGAACACCCGCGTCAAGCCGCGCACCGATATGGAGATCTATGGGGTCGAGGAATACTGGGCCTATCCCGACAACGGCGTCGGCGACTGCGAGGACTATGCGCTGGAGAAGCGCCGCGAGCTCATGACCGCAGGTGTCCCCGCCGGCGACCTGTTGATGACGGTCGTGCGCCAGCCGAACGGCGACGGCCACGCAGTGCTGACGGTGCGCACCAGCCTCGGCGAGTTCATCCTCGACAACCTCGAGCCGAAAGTGCTCGCCTGGAACGACACGGTCTACACCTACCTCAAACGTCAATCGACCGAGAATTCGGGCGTTTGGGTTACGATCAACGACGGCCGCGAGGACGCGGTCGCCAGCGTCCGCTAGGACGCCAATGCATGTCGCCCAAAAGCGCGCAGCGATTTTGGGGCAACGACATGCACAAAGAGATTAGGCACGTCGCATTCATGCGGCGTGCTTAGGAAAAGCCCGGTCGAGTCCCCACCCTCCCCGTCCCCAACGACCGGGTTTTAGGAGCCGGCCCTGTCCCCGGGCCGGCTCCGCCATTTTTGCCTTCGCCCCGACAGGCCTTTCTGGTAGCCGCGGATAGGAGCAATATGGCCGTTCATTTCGGATGGAAGGCGATGCTGGAAATCCCTGACGACCGCTGTGAGCGCGCCAAGCTTTTCAAGGCCATCGACAACGCCTTCAAGGCGGGCGACTTCGAAGCCCTTTGCAAGGCGCTCGCCGGCTCGGAGCGCTGGTTCGACGAGAGTATGCCGTTCGAGCTCGGCCTCGGCCATCCGCTGGAATACGCAATCTACTGGAGCCCGGCCGCCTTCATCGCCACTCTGCTCGATGCCGGCTCGAACCCGAATTACGAGGATCATGCCGGCTTTCCTTCGATCATCGCCGCGCTGTCGACAGAGCGGCCGGACAGGCTGAAGATCATCGGGATCCTGCTTGAGCACGGCGCTGACCCGAACATGCGCGGCGTGAACGACTGGACGCCTCTGCATTATGCCGTGGCGCAGCGCGACACCGAGGCGATCCGCCTGCTGCTGGCATCGTGTGCGGATCCGACGCTCAGGACGCGCATCGATGATTTTGAAACGGCCTTGGAAGGCGCGGATCAGGCCAGTTTCGAAGCGGGGGCGTCGCTGCTGCGCGAGGCGATGTCCCGACGCGGCTAAGCCGGCGGCAATTGGTAGCGCGAAACGTCGCCCGCCTCGCTCTCAAGCCTCCTTCAATCCTGCCTTGAAGCGCTTACCGTTGTCAACATAGTGCGCGGCCGAGACGCGCAGCCTCTCGATCGCCGCATCGTCCAGCGCTCGGATCACCTTGGCAGGCGAGCCGACGATCAGGGAATTGTCCGGGAAGACCTTGTTTTCCGTCACCAGGGCGCCGGCGCCGACCAGGGAATTCTTGCCGATCTTGGCCCCGTTGAGCACGATGGCGCCCATGCCGATCAGGCTGTTGTCACCGACCGTGCAGCCGTGCAGCAACGCGCGGTGACCGATCGTGCAGCCTTCGCCGATCGTCAGCGGAAAGCCCGGATCGGTGTGCATGACCGTATGCTCCTGCACATTGGTGTCGGCACCGATCGTGATCGGCTCACCGTCGCCGCGGATGACGACGCCGAACCAGAAGCCGGCATTGCGGCCTATCCTGATATCACCGATCAGCGTGGCGTCGGGCGCCACCCAGTTGCTTTCGGCATCCTCGAACTGAGGCGCTTTCCCATCGATCGCATAGATCGGCATCCTTGTCTCCGATTCGTCTCAAGCCGAGAATTCGGCGGAGCCTAGGAGACCGGCCGCCCAGGAGGCAATGGTGATCAGCACGACGCCGAGCGCCAACGCCCAGGCCACGGCCGTGCAGCCACAGGAAAGCAGCGCCGGCGTGCTGATGCGCCCCTCGCGTCGGGCAGCCAGCGCATCATTGATGAGCATGAACGGGCCGGCGCAGGCGGTCGCCACAAGCGAGCGCACAATGTGGGCAGGCGACACATAGGGCTCGGCGAAGGCCAGCCGGCGGCCGGAGAGGATTTCCATGGCCGAACCAGCGAGGCCGCAAGCCGTCAGGCCGACCGCAAAAGCGTAGAGAGGGAGCAACATCGGATCCATCTTTACCAACCATTTACCATGAGACCCCACAGTCATGCCGACGCGTTGCAAGAGCCATGCCGCGCGCGCTGTGCCACCTGAGGACAGGTGAGCGGATCCGGAGATCGCAATGAGAGAGGCCGCCGCCGAGGAGTTCGAGGTCGTCGACTCGACCTTCATGAAGCGGGTGTTCTATGCCTTCGCGGCGCTCGCCCTGCTCTCGGTGGCCATCAGCGTCGGCGGCAAATGGCTTGGCCGGTCGATCGCCATGGCCGGCTACACCGACGCCACGGCGGTCCGGCAGGTCGTCATCGGCAACAACGTGATCGGCGTGCCGGCCAACTTCATCCGCTTCGACCAGGCCAGGCGCGACGGTATAGCCTCGCGCCTCGACCTCTACCTGCGCTATCCCGAGATGGATGGCTATAGCGCCGCCGCGCGCGACGACTTCAACCACGCCACGACCAGGAAGATCATCTTCCTGTCGTTCGAGCCGCGGATGATGTCGCGCGACATGAGCGGCCGCTTCGCGCCGATCTACAGCGCCCTGATCGTTAAGCCGGGCACGGCCGGCCCGGGCGGAACGACGCTCTACGGCTTCACCGAGAAGTCAGGCTATCTCAACGAGGTGCTGGCGGTTGTCGAGCGGCCGGGGAAAGACCCGTTCGTCGCCCGCTGCCTGAGCGGCCCGAGCGCCGAGGAATCGCTGGCGCCCTGCGAACGCGACATCCAGGTCGGCGACGATCTCAGCCTCACCTACCGTTTCCCGCGCGAGCTCCTCGGAAATTGGCAGGCGCTCGATGCCGCGATCGCCGCCAAGGTGGCCGGCATATTGAAGACGGGACATTAGAGCGCGGCGCTGAAGCCCTTGCACACCGCCCTTTGCCCCTGCCTGGCTCAACGCATCGGCTCGACGGGCGCCAAGATACGGTCTGGCATCGGGCTGACAAGGCGCGCTATTGGTCGAACATGATGCCAGACTATCTCGCCTTCGACCCCGCCAGCCGCCGCCTGCGGCTCGATCCGCACGAGCCCGCCTTCGTCCAGAACCCTTATGAGGCCTATGCCTTCCTGCACGGCGCATCGAATGCCTTCTTCTGGGAAGACTACGGCTTCTGGTGCTTTGGCGGCTTCGACGATGTCAACCGCCTGCTGCGCGACCGCCGCTTCGGCCGTCAGAACCCGGCCGGCATTCCCGACAGCCGCGGCGTCGGCGACGACCGCTCACACCTCACCGCCTTCGACGCGATCGAGGCGAATTCCATGCTGGAACTCGAGCCGCCGGTGCACACCAGGCTGCGGACGCTGGTCAATCGCGCCTTCGTCTCGCGCCAGGTCGAGCGGTTGAGACCGCGCATCGAGGCCCTGGCCAACGAGTTGATCGACCGTTTCGAGCCCGGTGGCGTAGACCTTCTGCCCGCCTACGCCTCGCCCTTGCCGATCACCATCATCACCGAGATGCTCGGCGTTCCGGTCGAGATGGGGCCGCAACTGCTCGACTGGTCTCATCAGATGGTCGCCATGTACATGCACGGCCGCACGCGCGAGACAGAGGAGACGGCCAACCGCGCCGCACGCGATTTTGCGGCTTTCCTGCGCGGCTATGTCGCCGAGCGGCGCAAGAAGCCGGGCGACGACCTGCTTTCGCTGCTGATCGAGGCCCAGGACAACGGCCAAAAGCTTTCCGAGGACGAGCTGGTTTCCTCGGCGATCCTTTTGCTCAACGCCGGCCACGAGGCAACCGTGCACCAGACCGGCAATGCGGTGCGTTCGATCCTGGCGCAAGGCGGTGATCCGCGCCGCTTCTTCGCCACGACGGAGGCAAACGCGGCAACGGTCGAAGAATGCCTGCGCTTCGACGCGCCGCTGCATATGTTCCTGCGCTATGCTTACGAAGAGATCGAAACAGCGCCGGGCATTTCGGTCAAACCCGGCGAGATGGTCGCGCTGCTGCTCGGCATGGCCAATCACGACCCGCTGGCGTTCGCCGGACCTGACGCTTTGAACCCGGCGCGCACGGACCAGAAGAACGTCTCCTTCGGCGCCGGCATCCATTTCTGCATCGGCGCGCCGCTGGCGCGTCTCGAACTACAGGTATCGTTGAAAACGCTGTTCGAACGGCGGCCAAAGTTGCGTTTGGCTGAGCAGCCGCGCTTTCGCGACAGCTATCATTTTCATGGGTTGGATAAGCTAACGGTCAGCTTCTGAAACGAGAGCCGGGCGCTGCCCGTCTAGAGCCGGATCACATATTCCTTGCGGGTGGTCTCCAGCACTTCCCAGGTGCCCTTGAAGCCCGGCCTCAGCACGAAGCTGTCGCCTGCCCTGACCGTACGCGCCTCGCCGCCGTCCTCGGCAATCACCGAGACACCCGCCAGGATGTGGCAGAATTCCCATTCGTCGTAGACGATGCGCCACTTGCCGGGCGTCGCTTCCCAGATGCCGGCATAGAGGCCGCCGTCGCGCTCCTCGACATTCCAGGTGCGGAATTTCGGCTCGCCTGAGATCACGCGATCCGGGGCCGGCGCGCCGGCCTCCGGCTCGACGGTTTCGGTACTGACCGCAAGGAAGGCCGACATCGCGCTCAGACCTTGCTGAGTGCCTGTTCGAGGTCGGCGACGATGTCGTTGACATCCTCGATGCCGATCGACAGCCGAACGGTGTCCGGCCCGGCGCCGGCCTTCACCTTCTGCTCGTCGGAAAGCTGGCGGTGCGTGGTCGAGGCCGGATGGATGACCAGCGACTTGGTGTCGCCGACATTGGCAAGATGCGAGAACAGTTCCAGCGCCTCGACGAATTTGACGCCGGCCTCGTAGCCGCCCTTGAGGCCGAAGGTGAAGACGGCGCCGGCGCCTTGCGGCGAATATTTCTTCTGCAGCGCATTGTTCTTGTCGCTGGGCAAGCCGGGATAGTTCACCCACGCGACTTTCGGATGGTTCGAAAGCCAGGCCGCGACGCTCACTGCGTTGTCGCAATGGCGCTGCATGCGGAGCGGCAGGGTTTCCAGGCCGGTCAGGATCAGGAAGGCGTTGAAGGGCGAGATCGCCGGGCCGATGTCGCGCAGGCCGAGCACGCGGGCGGCAATGGCGAAGGCGAAGTTGCCGAAGGTCTCGTGCAGCACGAGGCCGCCATATTCGGGACGCGGCTCGGACAGCATCGGGTACTTGCCCGACTTCGACCAGTCGAAGGTGCCGCCATCGACGATGGCGCCGCCGATCGAATTGCCGTGGCCGCCGATGAACTTGGTGAGCGAATGCACCACGATGTCGGCGCCATGCTCGATCGGCCGCACCAGATAGGGCGAGGCCAGCGTATTGTCGACGATCAGCGGCAAGCCATGCTTGCGGGCTATGTCGCCGATCTTCTCGATGTCGACGAAGATGCCGCCCGGATTGGCGAGGCTTTCGATGAAGATCGCCTTGGTTCTGTCGTCGATCTGACTTTCGAAGGTCGAGGGATCGTTGGTATCGGCCCAGCGCACCTCCCAACCAAAATTCTTGAAGGCATGGCCGAACTGATTGATCGAGCCGCCATAAAGCTTTGTGGCAGATACGAAATTGTCGCCCGGCTGCATCAGATTGTGGAAGACGAGCACCTGGGCGGCATGGCCTGACGCGACCGCTAGCGCCGCCGTGCCGCCTTCGAGCGCGGCAATGCGCTCCTCGAGCACCGCCTGCGTCGGGTTCATGATGCGGGTGTAGATGTTGCCGAAGGCCTTCAGCCCGAACAGCGAGGCGGCATGGTCAGCGTCATCGAAGACATAAGAGGTGGTCTGGTAGATCGGCGTGGCGCGCGCGCCGGTCGCCGGATCCGGCTTGGCGCCGGCATGGACGGCGAGCGTGTTGAAACCGGGCGTACGGGTCATCGAAACCTTCCTCTCCAGATCTTTCGAAATCGCCGGGCATTCTTGGCGAAGCGCGGTCGTGAATGCAAAGAAGAAAATACCTTTCGGCGTGCGATCTGCGGCGAACGCCCGGGAAAATCCATTTCTTCCCGGAATAATTTTGCGTGCTGGTTATCGGCCTATTTCTGCCGCACGCCAAAACTCTGGAAACCCTGCCGCATCAACGGCTTCTTCGAAGACAGCACGCCGGAATTGACGCCGGTCCAGCCGATCTCGCCCGACAGCTTGCCGTATTCGATCTTCGGGCAACGGTTCATCACCACCTTGATGCCGGCGGCCTCGGCGCGCGCAGCGGCCTCGTCATGGCGCACGCCGAGCTGCATCCAGACGACCTTCGGCAGCGGATCGAGCTTCAGCACCTGATCGACGATGCCCGGCACCGCCGCCGAACCGCGAAAAATGTCGACCATGTCGACCGGCTGCGGCAGGTCGGCCATGCTGGCATAGACGGTGCGGCCGAGGATTTCCTTGCCGGCATGACCCGGGTTGACCG
Source organism: Mesorhizobium silamurunense (assembly GCF_014843905.1). Taxonomy (NCBI): domain Bacteria; kingdom Pseudomonadati; phylum Pseudomonadota; class Alphaproteobacteria; order Hyphomicrobiales; family Phyllobacteriaceae; genus Mesorhizobium; species Mesorhizobium silamurunense. The sequence goes on from NZ_LPVS01000051.1 coordinate 56,733, forward strand.
GAAACACCGAAAAGCCCTTGGCGAGCAGATATTTCAGTACGAAGAAGCTCGGCCGCACGTCGTTGGGCGAGGCGCCGACCATCGCGACCGTCTTCACCGAGTTCAGGATACCGGCAATGTAGGTGTTGTCGTAGGCGTCGTGATTCATGGTTCGTCCTCATACAGCGCTTCGGCGAGAAAGGCAGCCGGATCGCTGCAGAAGTCGCGCATCATGCGAAAATGATCGGTGTCGTGAAAATCGGTCGGATCGAGGCCGAAGCGACTGATGCGGAAGAGCCGCGCATTCGGACAGGCCATCAGCAGCGGCGAATGCGTGGCCATGATCACCTGCGCGATGCCGGATCGCTCCATCCGCTGAAGCAGCTTCAACAGTTCGATCTGGCGGGTCGGTGAGAGCGCGCTTTCGGGCTCGTCGAGGATGTAGATGCCCTGCCTGCGGCAGCGTTCTTCGAAGAAGCGGATGAAGCCTTCGCCATGCGACCATGATAGGAAATCAGGCGGTGCCGCGCCAACTTCCAGCGCTGCGCGATCGAGGTAGCGTGCGACCGAATAAAAGGACTCGGCGCGAAAGAACCAGCCCGCGGTGACCTTCGGCAGCCAATGGCAGCGTAACGCGGCAGCAAGTGCCGTGCCGCTCTTGTCGATGGCGCCGGAGTGATCGACCGGCCGGTAGCCCTTGCCGCCGCCAGCCTCATCATAGCCGACCAGCGCGCCGATGGCTTCGAGCAGCGTCGATTTGCCGGTGCCGTTCTCGCCGACGATGATGGTGATGGCTGTCGTAAACTCGAACTCGAATTCGCGCTCGCGAAAGATCGGCAGGTTCCAGGGATATTGGTCCCAATCCGCGACCCGCGACGACTCAAGCAGGATGCGCTTGAGGTAGGGCGCCTTCAGCCGCGTCAGTTGCTTGCGGGCAGCCACGTCGGACCTTCAACGAAGGAAAAGCACGACTGCATCCCGCACCAGCTATTCGTCTGTCCATTCCGGCTTGCGCTTGCCGATGAAGGCGCCGATGCCTTCCTCCGCGTCGCGTGCCAGCATGTTTTCCACCATCACGCGACCGGTATAGGAATAGGCGTCGGCCAGCCCCATCTCGGCCTGGGCGGAGAAAGCTTCCTTGCCGGTCCTGACCACCAAAGACGATTTTGAAGCAATGGTTTGCGCGTATTTGTTGACAACCTGATTCAGATATTCACGCGGCACGATGCGGTTGATCAGGCCGAATTCCTTAGCGGTCGCCGCGTCGATCGTCTCGCCGGTGAGCAGCATTTCCATCGCCTGCTTGCGCGACACGTTGCGCAACAACGCCACCATCGGCGTCGAGCAGAACAGGCCTATGTTGACGCCCGGCGTGCAGAAGGTCGCCTCATGCGAGGCAATGGCAAGATCGCAGCTCGCGACCAATTGCAGGCCGGCGGCGGTCGCCAGGCCATCGACCTCGGCGATCACCGGCTTCGGATGGCGCACGATCGTCTGCATCAGGCTCGCACACGCAGCGAAGGTCCTTTCGAAGAAGGCCCTACCGCGATCGGCATCGGCGCGATGCGCGGTCATTTCCTTGAGGTCGTGACCGGCGCAGAACACTTTTCCGGACGCCGCCAGGATGATGACGCGAACGGATTTGTCTTCCTTCACACGGTCGAATTCGGCCTGCAGCGCCGCCATTGTCGCCAGCGAAAGCGCGTTGGCCGGCGGGCTGGCAAGTGTGAGGCGCAGAACGCCCTTGTCCTGGCTGGCGAGAACGGGGGCCTCCGTGACGGCGGGCTTGATGGCGACAACTTCAGCCACTTGTAAAACCTCTCGATCAGCGTCCGCGGCTCATGGAGCAACAGAACTAGCATGCTGCCGGTTGAAGAACAGCCGCGAGGCGTGTTTTCTCCGTCGCACCGTTTGGTCCAGGCATATCGCCCGGAGCTTGCCATCTCATATAGGACGCCGCTGATGCCCGCCCAAAGCAATCTGAAGCCGGTCTTGACTGCGGCCGAGGTCAACGCGCTGATGACGAGCGTATACCCGCAGCTCAACGACCGGTTCACATCTTATGAGGCGCTGGACGTGTTTCCAGGCGGCTGCACGGTGCGGCTCAATGCAGACCAGCGGCATCTGCGTCCGGGCGGCACGGTCTCGGGTCCATCGCTGTTCACGCTGGCCGACATTGGCGGCTATGTCTGCGTGCTCAGCCACGCCGGGCCGGACGCGCTGTCGGTGACCACCAATCTCAACATCAATTTTGTCCGCAAGGCCGAGGCTGGGCCAATCGACGGCCATTGCCGGATCCTGAAGCTCGGTAAAAGCCTGATGCTGTTCGACATCGACATCATCGCCGGTTCGGATGGACACACGGTGGCGCATGCCACCGGCACCTATTCGATACCGCCGAGGCGTTAGCCGAATTCCTGCCGTCGCCTACCTGTCCGCTGACGGCCCCAGGATTTGCAGGATCGTCTCACGGATGAGTTGGCGCAAGTTTGCGGGCTTGTCGAGGTGGCTGGCAATGAGCAGCCCGTCGCCGGCAACCGTCAGGATGTCGGCGGAGGTGTTGGGGTCTGGATTGCCGTCGGCAGCGAGCAGATCGCGCAGAAGGTCATGCTTCCAACGCCTGTGCTCGCCGATCGCCTGCCTCACCGGATGGTCGGGATCCGGATATTCGGCCGCTGCATTGAGAAACGGGCAGCCGCGATAGCCAGGTTGAGCGGCGGCATCCGCGACAAGGTCGAAGATAGCCAAGACCGTGTCCCGCGCCGGCCGCTTGCCGATCCTGTCGATCGCGGCTCTCCCCAGACGGCTTTGGTTCTGAATATAGGCGCGGACGAGCTCGTCCTTGGCCGGAAAGTATTTATAGAAAGTGGCCTTCGCCACGCCCGCCTCAGCTATGATCCGATCTATGCCGACCGCATGCACGCCCTCGGCATAGAAGAGCCTCGTCGCCGTATCCAGAACGCGATTGCGCGCGGAACTCTCCCGGCCGATGTCAGTGATGTCAGTAGTGTGGCCCGCCATCCGAATATCCTTTGACGCACTACGTTTTCCGGCCTACAGACAGATTTGTCTAGTAGACAGATTTGTCTACACCAAACAGGAGGTGCCCAAAAATGGGATCAGTTATCAGGGAAATGACCGTCGATGCATCGCCGGAGAAGGTCTGGCAGACCGTCGGCAACTTCGCCGAGGGACCCCGGCTGACAACGCCGGACATCTTCGTCGACTGCCGTCTGGTCGAGCCTGACTTGCGGCAAATGACCTTCGCCGACGGCAAGGTCGTGCATGAGAGGCTGATTGCCCGCGACGAACAGGCGCGCCGTATCGTCTGGGCTTGGGAGGGTGAAGAGGTCAAGCACGACAATACCTCCATGCAGGTCTTTGCTGAAAACAATGGGCGCAGCCGGCTGGTGTGGATCCACGATACCGCGCCGGACGAGCTCTGCGGCTGGCTCGCAGCCGCAATGGACCAGCTTGCGCCCGAGATTCGCCGCTCACTCGAAGCAGCCAACTGACGGTCTATTCTATCGGAGGCGTTCCGGTCATCGGCCGGAGTGCCTTTCCTTTGCGGTAAAATAATACCGCATCCTCAAACCATTGTTTTTGCTTGACTTTGGGCGCCAACAGAGATTTCACTCGCCTTGACGCATGCAGCGCCCTCGCCTATAAGCCCACCCGAAGCAGCGGCCCGGAACGGCCGCCGTTTTGTTATTGGCGGATGGCTTTAGCCGCTCCGTCAATCCAAGCAACAAGAAACGCCCTCCCTATCGCTCGTTGATAAGGGAGGTCCAACCGAGAGCAAAACCATGGCTACCTTTTCGCAGAAGCCTGCGGATGTGGTGAAGAAGTGGGTGCTGATCGACGCCGAAGGTCTCGTCGTCGGCCGCCTTGCCACTGTCATCGCCAACCATCTGCGCGGCAAGCATAAGCCCACCTTCACCCCGCATGTCGACGACGGCGACAACGTCATCGTCATCAACGCCGACAAGGTGGTGTTCACCGGCAAGAAGTACACCGACAAGGTCTATTACTGGCACACCGGCCACCCCGGCGGCATCAAGGAGCGCACCGCGCGACAGCTGCTCGAGGGCCGCTTCCCCGAGCGCGTCGTCGAGAAGGCCGTCGAGCGCATGATCCCTCGCGGCCCGCTTGGCCGCCGCCAGATGAAGAATCTCCGCGTCTACGCAGGCGCCGAGCATCCGCACGCCGCCCAGCAGCCCGTCACGCTCGACGTGGCTAAGCTGAACTCCAAGAACAAGAGGGCCTCGTAATGGCTGAGCTTTCCTCGCTCGCAGAACTCGGGACTGTCACTGCCGCCGCGCAGCCGGCCGCGCCCGTCCACGTCCAGAAGCTCGACAAGTCGGGCCGCGCCTATGCCACCGGCAAGCGCAAGAACGCCATCGCGCGCGTCTGGGTGAAGCCGGGCTCCGGCAAGATCACCGTCAACGACAAGGAATTCGCGACCTATTTCGCGCGTCCGGTGCTGCAGATGATCCTCAACCAGCCGATCGTCGCCGCCAACCGCGCCGGCCAGTACGACATCGTCGCCACCGTCATCGGCGGCGGCCTTTCCGGCCAGGCGGGCGCCGTGCGTCACGGCATCTCCAAGGCGCTGACCTATTACGAGCCGGCGCTGCGCTCCGTGCTCAAGAAGGGTGGCTTCCTGACCCGCGACAGCCGCGTCGTCGAGCGCAAGAAGTACGGCAAGGCGAAGGCCCGCCGCAGCTTCCAGTTCTCCAAGCGCTAAGCGTTTTGGTTACAAGGCTTTCGAAAGGCCGCCTCCGGGCGGCCTTTTTTCTTTCGCGCGGCTATTGGCCACGACCGGCCGGTGTCTTGATATAATCGATGAAAGCGCGCAGCGGCGCGGGCACAAGGCGCCGTCCGGGATAGTAGAGAAACGGCCCGGAGAACTCTTGCCACCAGGGCTCCAGCACAGGTTCGAGCGCGCCGCTTTGGAAATGCGGGCGTACCCAGTCTTCAAAAAGCCATAGGATGCCGAGGCCGGCGATCGCTGCATCGACGGCGAGATCGACGCCTCCACCGATGCCAACGATCAGCGGCCCTGTGGGATCGACCCGCACCACCTCGCCCTCGCGCTCGAATTCCCAAGGCGTCATCGCCCCGCTGGGGAAGCGACCGCGAAGACATGCATGTCCAAGCAGTTCGCTGGGGTGTTGCGGCCGACCATGGCGGTCAAGGTAGGCCGGCGCGGCGGATGTCGTGAAGCGCTGGATGCGCGGCCCGATCGGCACGGCGATCATATCCTGCTCCAGCCGCTCGTCGTAGCGGATGCCGGCATCGCAGCCGGCCGCCAGCAGGTCGACAAAGCTCTCCTCGGCAATCACCTCCAGACGAATGGCAGGATAGGCAGCGAGAAATCCCGGAACGATCTTGGGCAGCACCAGGCGTGAGGCGCTGATTGGCACATTGAGGCGCAAGGTGCCGGCCGGCCTGTCGCGGAAGCCGTTGACCACGTCGAGCGCTGCCTCGACCTCACCCAGCGCCGGGCCAAGCCGCGCCAGCAAGCCAGCGCCTGCATCGGTCAGAGCGACGCTGCGCGTGGTGCGGTTGAACAGCCGGACGCCGAGCTGGGTTTCCAGACGACGGATCGCTTCGCTCAGCGCCGACGCACTGCTTGCCGTCGCGCGCGCTCCCTCGCGAAAGCCACCGGCACGCGCCACCGCCAGGAATGCTTGGAGATCGTTGAGGTCAGCCATTGTTCGTCATTCCGTACAAGCTGTGCCGATTATAGGCAGTTATCGAAACAGCGAACATGACCTATTTCCTTCGTCGACAGACAAGGAGAAGCGACCATGTCAAGCAGTGACAAATCGGGCAGTGACAAATCGGGCAGTGACAAATCCGGCGCCTATAAGCTCGGCGACCGCTCGGTCCGGCGGCTTGGCTACGGCGCCATGCAGCTTGCGGGCAAGGGCGTGTTCGGTCCGCCGAAGGACCATGAGGGGGCGATCGCCGTGCTGCGCGAAGCGGTGGCGAACGGGGTCAACCACATCGACACCAGCGACTATTATGGGCCGCATGTCACCAACAAACTGATCCGCGAAGCGCTGGCGCCCTACCCTGACGATCTCGTCGTCGTCACCAAGATCGGCGCCCGCCGCAGCAGCGATGCCTCCTGGCTGCCGGCCTATTCGCCGGAGGAACTCACGCAAGCCGTGCACGACAATCTCAAGAATCTCGCGCTCGACATGATCGATGTCGTCAATCTGCGCATCATGTTCGACACCCATGGCCCGGCCGAAGGTTCGATCGAGGCACCGCTGACCGTGCTCGCCGAACTGCAGAGCAAGGGCCTGGTGCGCCATATCGGCTTGAGCAACGTCACCCGTGCGCAGATCGCGGAAGGTCGCCGCATCTGCGAGATCGTCTGCGTGCAGAACCAGTACAACCTGGCGCACAGGCAAGACGACGCGCTGATAGACGAGCTTGCCCGCGACGGCATCGCCTATGTGCCGTTCTTCCCGCTCGGCGGCTTCAGCCCGCTGCAATCCTCGACCTTGTCGGGCGTTGCTGAACGGCTGGGCGCCACGCCGATGCAGGCTGCGCTCGCCTGGCTCCTGCGACGCTCGCCCAACATCCTGCTGATCCCCGGAACCTCGTCGGTCGAGCATTTGCGGGAAAACCTCGCCGCGGCGGAACTGGAGCTGTCCGAAGATGTGCTGAGCGAGTTGGATGGAGTAGCCAAAGCGGCGTGAGGCGTCGCTTTAATCTCCCCCCCTCGAGGGGAGATGTCGCCGGAGGCGACAGAGAGGGTCGGTTCGACTGGGCGCAGCGCGGCAGATGGAGGTTGGCGCTCTGTGCGAGGCGACCCCTTCTGGCCTGCCGGCCATCTCCCCCTCAAGGGGGAGATCGCAGTTCCGGCGGCCGCGTCTCAGTTTATGCTCGCCGTACGCGCAGGCTCAGCTGGCCTCGCCTCATCAGCGTAAGGTACCCGATACCCGTTCGCCGTCAGCCATTCGATCGCCGCCCTCGGCTCGTCGGTCTGGATGATGGTGGCGCCGCGGTCGACCCAGAAACCCCAGGCTTCGCGCGGCAGGCTGGCGACGACCGCCAGCTCGTCGCCGCGACCGCCGGCGAGGAAGCCGCCCGGCTTGTTGACGATGGCGTAAGTGTCGGCCCAGAGATGCCAGTCGCCTCGGATCGCCGTCGCCCGCATGTGGGTGCTGAACAGCGGCCCGCCGCTCGTCGTCAGCATCTCGGCGCCGTTGCGCCAATTGATCAGCTCGATGGCGCGCGGCGCGAACGCCTTGTCGACCTCGCCGGCAAAGGCGGCATCATGCACCGCATCGTCGGCGAGGATCGGCATGAACTGGAAGCCGGCGCCCGCCTGGGCAAGTGCGGCCTTGGCCGCATCGATGCGCTGGCGGTTCCAGAGGTTTTCCTTGACGATCACCTGGTCGGCCATGCCGAGGTCCCGAGCCACCGCGATCATTCCCGGCAGGTCGATCACCTGCAGCTTGTTGTCGAGGTTGATCAGGATCCTGTCCTTGGTCGCAAGCAGCATCTCGCGCAGCGTCGACACCGGCTCGTTGGTGACGACGCCGGTGCCCTCGATCACCAGCCGGCATTTTTTCAGCTCGGCCAGCGTAAAGGTATCCACCTCGCCCTTGCAGGTGGTGGTGCGATCGAGCCAGCTGTCATGCATGATGACGAACTCGCCCTCTTTCGAGCGCCTGACATCGACCTCGACGATCTCGGCGCCCATCGCGATCGAAGCCTCGACGGCGGCAAGCGAATTCTCGGCATAGAGCGTCTTGCCGGCCTGCATGCTGCCGGCGCGGTGGGCGGCGATCATCACGTGGTCGCGCCACTGGTTGGCGTGCTCGAAGCGATCAAGGATTTGGGCGGCGCGCGTCTCGCCGGCTAAGCTTTGGCCGGACAAGGCAGCAAGCGTGGCGGACAGAAGAAGGCTCAGCCAGAGTGTTCGCATCGGGGAATCGCTCCGTTCCGGGTCGGGACCCGGTTAGGCGATGCCCATGACAGGGCGGTGAACGAAGCCGGCTAGCTGTTTGGTCAAATCCGTTTGGAAAGGCGGCGGAACCACGCCAGCGCCGGCATCTCGACGAAGCGCCAGGTGAACCATGATGTGACGACGACGGCGATCAACATCGCCATCAAAGCCGCGAAGCCGATCCAGGGCGAGCCAATGCCGAAGCCGGTCAGCTGGTCGCCGCGCAGGGTCATGTCGCCGACGATGCCAAGCCCGAGCTTGCGCTCGACCAGGCCGCCGACATTGATCATGCGCGCCTGAACGAAAATGTGGACCATGTAGATCGAATAGGAGAGCGAGCCGAGCAGAAGCATCGGCCGGCTGGAGAGCAGGGCGCTGATCAAACCGCCCTCATGAGCGAAGAGGTAGAGCGCCAGCGCAAAGACGACGGGCGCCGCAATGCCGGCGTCGTTCGTTCCGGCGACCGAAACGAACATGCCGATCACCGCGATCATCGCGAGCTCGGCCAGCGTCCAGGCGACGCGCCCTGCCTGGCCGACCATCGCCTGTCGCGCCTCTGCAATGGAATCGTGCTGAAACCAGGCGAGCAACGCGCCGAGCGAGAAGCCGTAAAGGCAGCGGATGAAGCCGAAATCGAAGGACACGTCCATATGACGGGTCGAAAAAGCAAGCAGGAAGAAAGGCGCCGTCACAGCGGCGGCCACGAACCATATCCAGGCGCGCCGACCGGTCGCAAAGACGACGCCGGCAAACAGCAGGTAGGTGAAGAACTCGGCCGAAATGCTCCAGCTCGGCGCATTCCAGCTCAGATGATTTTCGAGTCCCATGCCCTGCAGCAGGAAGAGATTGGCAACGAGACTTTTGAGGTCGAAGCCGCCGGTGAAGGGCGCGGCACCCGTTCCGTGCAGGGCCGGGAGCGCAAGCCGCACAAGCTCGAAAGCGACGAATGCGGCAAGTATCAAAACATGCAGCGGGTAGATGCGGCCAAAGCGCACCAGCGCGAAACGGGCAAGCTCATCCGGCCCGCTCAGCCGGCTGCCGTAGGAGCTGGCGATGACGAAGCCGGAAAGCACGAAGAAGAAATCGACGAACAGATAGGAGCCGCCGACAAACGCGCTCTGCGAGATCATCGAGGTGGTCGGGAAATGGAACAGCGCCACCAAGAGCGCGCAGATACCGCGCCAGGAGTCGAGCACCAGGAAGCGCTCGCCGGCCATCGTTCCGGTTCGGGTCGCCGCCGGCGGGGGCGCGAGGTTGAGCAAGGCGGCCTCGGTCATATTGATACAAATCCTGTGTTGCCGTGGCACTCACTGAGCGCCATTCCGTCTCCGCAAGCTGTGACTGGCATGTTGCGTGCCGCTTCTGTAGTTGTGGCTGCCCGATGACAACCGAGGACCCGTAATGGCGAACAAAGAGATCGACCACGCCTTCACCGCCCGTTCCAAGACGGGCGCGTCGTTCGAGCCGACCTATGCCGGCGCGCTGTCGTTCATGCGGCGCAAATATACGAAGGACGTGAAGGGCGCGGACGCCGTCGTGTGGGGCATTCCCTTCGATGCCGCGGTCACCAATCGTCCCGGCGCGCGCTTCGGGCCGCAGGCGATCCGCCGCGCCTCGGCGATCCTCGACAACGATCCGCAATACCCGTTCTCGCGCGACCTGTTCGAGCAGATCGCAGTGGTCGACTATGGCGACTGCCTGCTCGACAGCGGCAACCATCAGAAGACACCCGGCACGATCGAGCGCGAGGCGGCCAAGATCCTGAAATCAGGCGCCTTCCTTTTGACGCTCGGCGGCGATCATTTCGTCACCTGGCCGCTGCTCAAGGCGCATGCCGCGATCCACGGGCCGCTGGCGCTGGTGCAGTTCGACGCGCACCAGGATACCTGGCCGGACGACGGCAAGCGCATCGACCATGGCTCCTTCGTCGCCCGCGCGGTGAACGAAGGCATCATCGATCCCGACCGCTCGATCCAGATCGGCATCCGTACGCATGCGCCGGACACGTTCGGCATCAAGATCATCTACGGCCATGAGGTCGAGGAGATGCGCGCCTCCGACATCGCCTATGCGATCGTCGAGCGCACCGGCGGCAGGAAGACCTATCTCACCTTCGACATCGACTGCCTCGACCCGGCTTTCGCGCCCGGCACCGGCACGCCAGTGGCCGGCGGCCCGTCCTCCGCCAAGATGCTGTCAACGCTGCGCCAGCTCGGCCAGGTCGATATCGTCGGCGCCGACGTCGTCGAGGTTGCGCCGGCCTACGATCATGCCGATATTACGGCAATTGCCGGATCGATCATCGCCATGCACTATCTTGGCCTGGTTGCCGAACGGAAGGCGCGGCTCGAGGACCTGAACAACGGCACTCATGCCGTGATGCATAACGCTCAGGGCATATAACTTTGAAATCGCAGGGAATTTGGTAACCGATGAAACCGAAAATCTTCATTGACGGCGAGCATGGCACGACGGGCCTGCAGATCAGGGCGCTGCTGGCCGACCGCGGCGACCTGGAGATCATCTCCATTCCCGCCGAGCGCCGCAAGGAAGCCGCGGCCAGGGCCGAATTTCTCAACGCCGCCGATGTCGCGATCCTGTGCCTGCCGGATGCCGCCGCCAAGGAGAGCGTGTCGCTGATCGAGAACGACACGACCAAGGTGATCGACGCCTCGACCGCGCATCGCGTGGCCGAAGGCTGGGAATATGGCTTCGCCGAAATGGACAAGGATCAGGCGAAGAAGATCGCCAGCGCAAAACGCATCGCCAACCCCGGCTGCTGGCCGCAAGGCCCGATCGCGACGCTGCGGCCGCTGGTCTCCGCCGGTCTCTTGCCCGCTGACTTCCCAGTCACCGTCAACGGCATCTCCGGCTATTCCGGCGGCGGCCGGCCGATGATCGAGGACTATGTCGGCAAGGGCGAGGATGCGCCCGAATTCCTGCCCTATGGCCTGACGCTGCAGCACAAGCATGTGCCGGAGCTCAGGACCTATGCGAAGCTGTCGCATGATCCGATCATGCAACCGGCGGTCGGCAATTTCGCGCAAGGCATGATCACGGTGGTGCCGCTGCAACTCGGCGGCCTCGACCGCGTGCCGACGGGCGCGGAGCTTCATGCGGCGATCGCAGACCACTACGCGTCGATCGACGGCGGCGTGGTCGAGGTCGCGCCCTATACGCATATGGAGCGCATGCCGGAGATCGACCCGGAGGTCTATAACGGCACCAACCGGATGAAGGTCTATGTGTTCGCCAATGACGAGCGGGCGCAGGCGCTGCTCTTGGCCGTCTACGACAATCTCGGCAAGGGTGCTTCCGGCGCCGCCGTGCAGAACCTGGACCTGATGCTCGGCATCAAGCACTGAGCGACAATGCAGGCGTTCCCCGAGCGCTGGAAGGTCAGCGCTCCCGAGCTCATTGCCGAGACCTTCTCCAGCCGCATCTGGAAGGTGACGCGCGAGGACGGCTCGCCGGCAATCGTCAAGGACCTGAAACCGTTCGACGATGTCGCGGACGAGTTGCGCGGCGAGCATTTTCTGGCCTGGCGGCGCGGCGAAGGCGCGGTTCGCCTGCTCGGCCGCGAAGACAATCGCATGTTGCTCGAATATGCCGGCGACCGGCTGCTCTCGCAGCACCTCGCCGAGCATGGCGATGATGCCGCGACCGCGATCGCGGCCGAGGTGATGGCGAAGCTGCTTTCGCCTTCGACAGACACTCCGCCGCCGGATCTGCAGCCGCTGCATGAAAGATTTATCAGCCTGTTTCGGGCGGCCAAATCCGACCGCGGCGCCGGCCGGGACACGCTTTACGTCGAAGCGGCGGCAACCGCCGAGCGGTTGCTTGCCGATCCGCATGACGTCAAGCCGCTGCATGGCGACCTGCATCACGACAATATCCTGTACGGGCCGCGCGGCTGGCTGGCGATCGATCCCAAGGGCGTGCTCGGCAACCCCGGCTTCGATGCGGCGAACATGTTCTACAATCCGCTCGACCGCGACGATCTCTGCCTCGATCCGCGCCGCGTCGCGCATATGCCGAAGTGTTTGGAAAAACGCACGGACAGTCGCCGCGCGCGATCCTCGACCATGCGATCGCCTATGGCTGCCTGTCCGCCTCCTGGCATCGCGAGGACGGCAATGCGGTCGACGAGGCGCGCGAGCTTTCAGTTGCCGAAGCCATCCGCAAGGTGCGCCTCAGCTTCTGACGGCGATCTCGGTAGGCAGCGAATAAGCACCCTTGGTGCCGCGCCAATGCGCGGCGGCAAAGCCGAGCACGATCAGCGCGAAACCCTGATGGGTCAGCGCCATATGCAGCGGCACCTGCATCAGGAGCGTGCCGATGCCGATTAAGGCTTGCGCCAGCACCAGCAAAAACAGAAGCGTGGCGCGGCGGGTATGGGTCGTGCCGGGCTGGCGCCGCCACGGTGCGACCATATGCCAGAGCGCCACCACAAAGAGTGTGTAGGCGCCGAGCCGGTGCACGAACTGTACCGTCTTCGGATTCTCGAAGAAATTCAGCCAGGCGGGTTTCAGCAGCAGGAGATCGGCCGGGATCACCTTTCCGTCCATCAGTGGCCAGGTGTTGTAGGAGAGACCGGCGTGGAGGCCGGCGACCAACCCGCCGAGATAGATCTGGATCAGGGCCAAAAGAACGATGAAGCCGGCAAGCCGCTGTGTCGAGCGGTCGGCGGCCGGCTCCGAATGCGGCGCAAGGCCCCGCGCGACCACCATGGTCGCTGTGAAGATCATGGCGGCGATCGTCAGATGCGTCGCCAGCCGATACTGGCTGACCGAGACTCGGTCGACGAGCCCAGAAGCCACCATCCACCAGCCGATGGCGCCCTGCAGGCCGACGAGCAGAAGGATGCCAACCAGTTTCGGTCCGAGGCCGCGTTCGATGCGACGGGTCGCCCAGAAGAACAGGAGCGGCAGGGCTAAGACGACGCCGACACAGCGGGCGAGGATGCGGTGCACCCATTCCCACCAGAAGATCGACTTGAACGCCTCGATGCTCATGCCCTTGTTGAGCTCGGTATATTGGGGGATCTGCTGGTAGCGCTGGAATTCTTCCTGCCACTCGGCGTCGTTGAGCGGTGGGATGACGCCGTGGATCGGCTGCCACTCGGTGATCGACAGGCCGGAATGGGTAAGCCGGGTGGCGCCGCCGACCAACACCAGCGCAAGCAGCACCAGCAGCACGAAATACAGCCAGCCGCGCACCAGCGCGCGGTTATGCAGATCGCGGTCGCGGGCGGCGGATGGGGCCGTGGCGATGATGGCAGCCATGGGAATTTCCCGGCAGTTGAAATCGCGGGATTGGTGGACCATGACCGCCTCGCTGGCAAGGCCGGACAGCGCGGCACGCCGTCGCGCTGGCCGGAGACGGTTGCACGAGCCTTCCGTTCGGCCTAAGCGAGACGGGTCAACGGGACCGCGACATGCCCATTCGCCTGAAAAAGCTGATCGGAACCATCCTGCTGGTGGCGCTGGTCATCGTCTACGCGCTGATCGCTTCGGCCATCGCGGTCACCAGGCTCGCCGAATACGGCTCCTTGGCGCATTTTCTGTTCTTCCTGCTCACCGGCCTGCTCTGGGTGCTGCCGGCAATGGGCATCATCAAATGGCTGATCATCGAGCCGCCTCAGAAAAGCTGAAATGCCTTAGATCGTGACGACCATCTTGCCGGCATTGGCGAGCGGCGTTGTCAGACCCGACAGCATCGTGCGGATATGGGCGACGCTCTGGTAGCGGCCGTTGACGGAAATGCGCGGTAGCGCGTGCAGGAAGCCGGCATGCTCGGCTCTCAGCACGCCGTGCCGGGTCGTCACCGCCGAGGCATAACCGGCGTCTCGGACAAAACCCACCTCGCGGCAGCCGACCGCGCTGGCATAGCCGTATGGGTAAGCGAAATGGTGCGGCTCCCGCCCGAGCTTTTCCTTGAGAATGCGGCGGACGTCGTCGATCTCGTGCTGCGCGTCCGCCTCGGAAAGCCGCTTGAGGTTGCGGTGATTGATGGTATGCGCGCCGATCGTCACTAGAGGATGCGCCGCCATCGCGCGGATCTCGTCCCAGCTCATCAGGGTACCGGGACGGCCCGTGCCAAGCTCGATACCGTTGGAGCGCGCCAATTCGCGCAGCGCGGCGCCCTGCTCTTCTTCGCGAACTTCAAGGGTCAGCCAGGCGGTCAGGCGCGCATTGGCCTGAATCTTTCGGCCTTGCGTGGAGCAGTCGATCACCGTCGGGCCGTTTGCCGTCGTCAGTCGAAGACGCGAGCTCCTGTCGACGATATCCTCGATCACGTCCCACCAGAGGTAGGCCGTGCCGTCGATGAGGCCTGGCGCGGCGTAGATGGTGATCGGTGCGCGATGCTTCTCCAGAACCGGCAGCGCTTCCGTCATGTTGTCGCGATAGGCGTCGTCTGCGGTGATGGCGGCGAATTGGCCGCCCTTGCCCCTTGAGCTTATCCGCTCGATCGCCTCGTCGAGACCGATGAAGGCATAGCCACCCGCCTTCATGTCGGCGATGAGGGTATCGAGAAAGCCGGGTGCGATGTTGAGGTGACTGTTGACGCTGTTCGGCTTCTCGGGCGTCGCGGTCACGCGATGCAGCATCAGGATGGCGCCGATGCCGCCGACAAACGGCTTCGCCAGCGGAGCGAGGCCGGTGTAGCGGGCAACGTTCAAGGCCAGTTTGCGGATCGCCTCGCCCCCGTCGATCATTCCTTCACCTTTTGCGCCTAGGCTCATTCAAGCACGACTTGCGCCTATGCGAACCCCAGGTTGCAACCAATACGTCTTAAGGATTGAGGGATGGTTGACGCCGCCGCGTCATTTGACGGCAATCGGGTCGCTGCCAACGAAGCGCCGGCGCGTGCGCCTGCCTCGAGCCAGGGCCGGTTGACGGCGGCGGTGAGCGACGGCGCCGATCTTACCGGCTATGCGGAGTTCTGCGCTTCGGCGCTGTTTGCCCCGGCGCAGAGCGCGTCCTGGATGCGCAACTGGACGGCCGAGACCAAGGCCGACATGGTGGTCGCCACGCTGAACGTCGAAGGTCGACCGGCGCTTTCGCTGGCGCTGGAAGTGGTGCGAAGCCGCCCCTTCCGCATCGCTCGCTTCGCCGGCGGACGTCACGCCAACGGCAATTTCGCGGCGGTCGACCCGCGGTCGCTGCCTGCCATCGACGGTCCGGCGATCCGCTCCTTGTTCTCGGCAATCGCCAAGGCGCGGCCGGACATCGACCTCGTTTCGCTGGAGCGGCTGCTGCCCGATCTCGACGGCGTCGCAAATCCGCTCGCCGCGCTGCCCAATTTCCCGAGCCCGAACCTGGCGCTGGCGGTCGATCTCGACGGCGGGTTCGATGCGCTGCTTATCCGCGCGAGCGGCAAGCGCAAGCGCAAGAAGCATCGCTCGCAGACACGCAAGTTCGAGGTTGTCGGCAGCTTCGGCCGCATCGAGGCGCGAAGCCGCAAGGAAGTCGACAAGCTGCTCGACGCTTTCTTCGACATGAAGGAGGTGCGCTTCGCCAAGATGGGCATAGCCAACGTCTTCGGCGATGGAGACGTGCGGGCCTTCTTCAGGGCGTTGTTCGCCGACGCGCTTGCCGAGCAAAAGCCATCCTTCCTGCTGCACGGACTGGAGGTAGCGGGGAAAATTCGCGCCGTCACCGGCTCCAGCCGCTCAGGCAAGCGCTTGATCTGCGAGTTCGGGGCGATCGCCGAGGACGATCTTGCCTTCACTAGCCCCGGCGACTTCCTGTTCTTCGACAACATCCAGGAAGCCTGCGAGCAAGGGTTCGACGTCTACGACTTCTCGGTCGGCGACGAACCTTACAAGCGGCTCTGGTGCGACATCGAGGTCCAGCATTTCGAGGTGCTGGCGCCGCTGACGCTGAAGGGCCGGGCGCTGGCCACGGGGCTCCGCCACGGCGCCCGGGCAAAGGCCTTCATCAAGAACAATCCAACGGTCTGGAAACTGACCAAGATGCTGCGCCGGAAAGCGGCCGGCCAGGCGGCCGCGCCTGCAGCCGAGGACGACGGTTAGCCTGGAAAGAGTCGCACTATCGCCGTCGAACTCCGGTTGACCGGGCAAGCAGGCCGACGTCCTGAGGTCCTTGGGCGGAACCTATCGAGTGCCGAGAGGTTTTCGCACTCAGAAGGAGAACGGCCATGGCCAAGTGCGACCAATGCGGCAATGACTACGACAAGGTATTCCAAGTTAGCCTGGACGGGCAAACCTATACGTTTGACAGCTTCGAGTGCGCGATCCAGAAGCTTGCGCCGACGTGCCCTCATTGCAGTGTGCGGATCATTGGGCATGGCGTCGAGCAGGGCGACATCATCTACTGCTGCGCGCATTGCGCCGCGCAGGAAGGGGCCAGCGCTCTGACCGATCGCGCGCCTTGACGTTCGCGA
The DNA here is from genome assembly GCF_014843905.1 of Mesorhizobium silamurunense. NCBI lineage: Bacteria > Pseudomonadati > Pseudomonadota > Alphaproteobacteria > Hyphomicrobiales > Phyllobacteriaceae > Mesorhizobium > Mesorhizobium silamurunense. The sequence goes on from NZ_LPVS01000051.1 coordinate 73,093, forward strand.
TCTCTTGCCCTTCCCTCGGAGGGCCATTCGGGAACGCTTTCCAAGCAGCGCTCTGACATGACCCTGAGCAGTCGTTCGAGTTCCAGCTACGCCGCCTGAACGATCTCGACCAGTTCAACGTCGAATACCAGATCCTTTCCGGCCAACGGATGATTACCGTCGAGCTTGACGCTGGCGTCGTCCACACCGATGACCGTTACTTGCATGGCACGTCCTTCGCGGGTGCGGGCCTGCAATTGGGCGCCGATATCGACGTTGATATTTTCCGGCACGCTGGCGCGGTCGATGGTTACGACCGCTTCGGGACGATGCGGGCCATAGGCGGCGTCGGCGGGAACGGTGACGGTGCTTTTCGCGCCGACCTCCATGCCCTCGACATGGGTTTCGAGGCCGGGAATTACCTGTCCTTCACCTAGTGTGAATTGCAGCGGTTCACTGCCGGAAGAATCGAATTGCGTGCCGTCGGTCAGACGTCCGGTATAGTTGATGCGTACAGTGTCGCCATTCTTGGCCTGTGTCATAGCAACCATCCTTTTGGGAGTTTTTGAGGGACCGGCCTAGAGTTCACGGTCCCGCTCTCGATCATCCCCGCACGAAAGTGCACGGCGCGAAACTCTAAAACTAGGTGCTCCGCTGCCGATGTAAAGTGCTCGATCTGCCGAGAAATGTCCTGGTTCGGTTCTTGCAGCCGACGACTATCACACCCGGCACCGACTGAACCGTGCTCGATTCGTCGCCGTCTCGGTCTCTTCCCCCGGTACCTCGGGGCGATTCTTAGCAAGCGCTGCGGCAGGTGCAGACCAGCCCGATTGGCGCGCTCAGCCCTATGCAGCCGACTGGCGCCCTGGCAATGGATTTCCCGGCTCATGGCCGACCGGGGTCACCAGCGTGACGTCCGGATAGCCGTTCTCGATCAGCTTCACCGCCGCCTGCGTCACCTCGTCATCGGCTTCGAGCATCGACAGGAAGACTTCCGTGCAGTCGCCTACAAGCCGGCTGATGCCTTGCGCATCGGCCGGGCCGCATTCGACGACGACGAGGTCGTAAGCCGTGGTCAGTGACTGCATGATGATCGGCAGTCGGTCGGCGGCACGCATGGCGCGGACGGGATCGGCTGTGCCCACGGGAACGACATGGGCGTCCGAGTAGAGATCCGGGTGGATGACGTCGCTGAACTGCGCTTCGGAGGCGAGGAGATTGGTGATGCCGGGGAAAAGCCCACTGTCCAGCATCGGACGCGAGGCGGCGCCCGAGGCGGTGAGATCGAGCAGCAGCACGCGCAGGCCCGCATCCGACACTTCGCGCGCCACCAGCACGGCGGTAGCGGCGGCCTCGTCGCCTTCCGGGGAGACGAAGATGGCGCGCGCGGCACCCGAGGCGATCAGCTTTTCAGCCGCCTTGTCGACATCGATCTCGCCCAGCCTGGACTGCCACGACGGAGACGCTTCCGCCTCGGCTGGCTCCGCCGGCTCGGCAAGCGCTGCCGCCATGGCGGCGCCCTGCCCGATCCGGTCGTCGGCGACCGAATCGCCGCCGGCTTCGTCCTCGGCTTCGGCAATCGCCGGCTCGGTGCGCGCCACCGGCATCGCCACCTGCTCGATCGGCTCGAATCTGGCGCCGGCGGCCGGGCGCATGGCGCGGCCGGAGAACAATTCCTTCAGAAGCGTGCCGATCGCCATCAACAGCAGCGACGCGGCCGCTGCGGCTCCGGTGATCGGACCGATCTTCGGGAAATAGGGTTCAGTCGGCACCTGCACCTTCGAAAGCAGGCGAGCGTCCACCGGCAAATAGTTGCGGTCCGCGCGCGAAGCCGCCTCGCGGTAGCTCGCCATATAGGATTCGAGCTGCTGGCGCTGGGCATTGGCGTCGCGCTGCAGCGCATCGAGCTCCACCTGCTGCTCGCCGGCGCGGGCCGACGCCGCCTTCAGCGTGTTGACCTCCGCAACAAGTTGGTCCTCGCGAGCCTTGGCCGTCTGCGCCTGGGTCGCCAATCCCTTCAGGATCTTCTGCCCCTCGTTGCGAATCTGACCCTCGAGGTCGGCAAGCTGCGACTTCAGCGCCCGGATGCGCGGATGATTGTCCAGCAGGGTCGTCGACAGGTCGGCAATGTTGGTCCTCAGCTCAATCTGCCGCTCGAGCAGGCGCTGGATCAATTCCGAGGACAGAACTTCCGGGACACTGTCGAGCGCGCCGCCATCCTGCAGCGCCTTGCGCACGCTATCGGCGGTCGCCTCGGCAGCGGCGCGATTGGCGCGCACCCGCGAAAGCTCGCTCGAAAGTTCGGAGAGCTGCTGAGTCGCGAGCACCGCATTGTTGCCGCCCATCAAGAGGTCGGATTGCGCGCGGTAGGCGGCAACCTTGGCTTCGGCCTCCTTCACCCGATTCTGCAGGTCGGTGATTTCCGGACCGAGAAAACCTGTGGCGGCAGTGTTCGATTCCTTCTTCGCGTTGCCTTTGGAGGCAAGATAGGCCTGTGCGATGGCGTCCGCGACCTGCGCGGCAAGCTTTGGATCCTTCGAGGAGAACTCGACCGCGATAACGCGAGATTTTTCAACGCCGTAGACGTTGAGCTTATCGTGCATAGCCTTGAGCACGCGCTCTTCCGGCGGAATGTCGAAGGGATCGCTCTTCAAGCCGACAAGAACGAGGGCGCGACTGAGCGCCGACATCTTCAACGCCTCGTCGAATTCGGGCAATTTCTCCAGATTGAGGTCCGCCGCGACCTTCTTGAGGATGTCGGGGGACGATATGATCTGGACCTCGGTGGCCACCGCTTCCTCGTCGGTCGCCGGCTTGTCGTCGTTGGTTGTGCCGGCCGGCCGCGTGAAGACCGATTCGCGCGGCCCGATCTCCAGCTTGGCCACCGCTTTATATTGCGGCGTCGCCAGCCAGGCGAAGGCAAAGGCCAGTCCGGTGACGACAAGCGTGACGAGAACAATGCGCAGCCAGTTCCTCGCCAGGCTGGCGAAGAGCTGTCTCAGATCGACATCGACATCTGCGGCCGCGGACTGAACGGACATGCATCCTGCTCCGGAACTTTGAGTCGAGGATGGACCGTAAACAACTATGGTAACTCAGCCGTTAAGATCAGAGTGCGTCCTTATTAGAAGACACTCAAAGAACATCGAGCGAAAGCAATAGAACGATTGGGTTTTTTGCCGGCCGTCACCCCTTCCGAACGCAGTCCTTTACCGGCCATTAACCCTAACAGGATGATAACGGACGCACTTCCTGGGGTTGGCCGCAACACTGGCGGCGAAAGCGACGAAGGTTCGTGTCCGATCATGAAAAGCACTGCTCATCTCTTTCGCGCCATGCTTGCCCTGTCGCTGCTTACCGGCTGTTCCAGCTACCGCCCGACGCCCGCCGCCTTTCATGAAGTGCTCGACCAGCCTTACAGGCTCGGCGCCGGCGACCGCATCCGCGTCACGGTGTTCGAGCAGGACGGGCTGACCAACACCTACAGCATCGACCAATCCGGCTACGTCTCCTTCCCGCTTGTCGGCGCCGTGCCGGCGCGCGGCCACACCGCCCAGCAGCTGGAAAAGGAAATCGCCGACAAACTGCGCCAGGGGTATCTGCGCGACCCCGACGTCTCGGTCGAGATCGATCGCTACCGGCCGATCTTCGTCATGGGCGAAGTCGGCGCCGCGGGGCAGTATTCCTATGTGCCGGGTCTGACCGTGCAGAAGGCGATCGCGATCGCCGGCGGCTTCACGCCGCGCGCCAACCAGGAAAGCGTCGACATCACCCGCGATATCAACGGCAAGGTCATGACCGGCAGGGTGCAGACATCCGACCCGCTCCTGCCCGGCGACACCGTCTACGTCCGCGAACGCCTGTTCTGAAAACCAACGTGGCGGCTCACCTCCGCATCGTCCACTGCTTCCGCTCACCTGTCGGGGGAATCTTCCGGCATGTGCGCGACCTGACCGAGGCGCAGGTCGCCGCCGGCCATTCCGTAGGCATCGTCTGCGATTCGACGACGGGGGGCGACTATGAGGAACGGCTGTTCGACGCGATGAAGGAGAGCCTGGCGCTCGGCATACATCGCACGCCGATGCAGCGTCATGTCGGGCCGGGCGACATCGCCGCGGCCTGGCGCACATATGGAATCATCAAGGAATTGCGGCCGGACGTGCTGCACGGGCACGGCGCCAAGGGTGGTGCCTATGCCCGTCTGTTCGGCTCACTGTTGCGGGTTTCAAGGTATCGCGTGGCCCGCCTTTATTCGCCGCATGGCGGCTCGCTGCACTATGACGAAACGACGGCCACCGGAAAGCTGTTCTTCGCGCTGGAGCGTCTTATGGCTCGCTTCACAGACTGCCTGCTGTTCGTTTCCGACTATGAGCGGAAAACCTATCGTCGGAAGGTCGGCGAGCCGCCCATCCCCAACAGGCTGGTCTATAACGGCCTGCGCGCCGTCGAGTTCGAGCCGGTGGTGACGGCCGCCGATGCCGCCGATCTCTTATACATCGGCATGATGCGCGACCTCAAAGGTCCGGACATCTTTATCGATGCGCTGGCGCAGGCAGGCAGCGAGCTCGGCCGCCCGTTGAGCGCGGTGATGGTCGGCAACGGCGACGACCTGCCGCACTACCACGCTCAGGTGGAGCGACTCGGACTGAAGGGCCATGTCCGTTTCCTGCCGCCGATGCCGGCCAGAGAAGCCTTCGCGCTGTCCGCGCTGATCGTCGTCCCGTCCCGCGCGGAAGCGATGCCTTACATCGTGCTCGAGGCGCTGGCTGCCGGCAGGCCGATGATTGCCACGGCAGTCGGCGGCATTCCCGAGATATTCGGCGAGACCTCCCCTGCCCTGATCCGGCCGGATGCCGGCCAACTTGCCGACAGGCTCAGAACGGCTCTCGACGATCCCGGCGCATACCGGGCCGGCCAACTTGCCGACAGGCTCAGAACGGCTCTCGACGATCCCGGCGCATACCGGAAACTGATGCCGCAAGGTGCCGAGTTGAAGGCGCGATTCGGCGCCGACGTGATGGCGGCCGAGATCGAGAAGGCTTATTTCGCGGCGCTGCGCGGTTAGGGTTCGACTTGGACGCCGCAAATCATCGCTCGAAATCCGCAAGAACGTCCGCCTCGAACAAGCTCAACGACCGGCCTCTCGCCCTTAGAGCAGCGTAGAGTTTCGGTTCGAGCCGCGCCGACAAAATGGCCTCGACCCGCTCCCGCTGGGCAGCCTCGGTAGGCTGCCGGCCGTCGGGCCAATCATCAAAGCAATGATCGACAAAGCCGAGCATGAGCGCGGCGTCGCTGAACCTTCCATCTCGAGCCGCGAGTTCAGTAGCGTTTTGGATGATGCACCAGTGCCAGGAAGCGTGATCGCGCGGGAGATACTTCCACGCCTCGTTGATGGCGTCCCTGGCCGCCTCGCTGTTGCCGAGCGCCATAGAATAGCAGGCAAGATTGCTAAGCTGAGCGCCAAGCTCAAGCGAGCTGCCGCGTTCACGCAGGGTTGGCAGGATGCCTTCGGCGAGCGCCAGCGCGCCTTGATGGTCCTGTTTTCGGTGAATAATTTCAGCCAGATACATTGTCGACCGGAACAGGCCACGCTCGTTTCCGGACGATCGGTGCATTGCCAATCCTGCCTGGCATTTGGCCATTCCGGCAACGTCTTCTCCACTCGTCAATAGCCACAAACCAATCGAAACAAGTGACCAGGCCTTCAGCTTTGATGGCGCAAGCTTGCTCGACAGCGCCTCGAGCCGCACGAAAACCGGCGCAGCCTCCGAACGACGGCCGGCGAAGTTGAGCGTGGTGCCAAGGAGAACGAGAGCTTGGGCAAGCAACTCATCGTCGGCGTCGGCGTCGAATAGCTCCACGGCCTGGTCCAACGCTTCGATCGCACGCAGGTCCCGGGAATTGATCCTTGCCAGCTCTCCAGCCGCAAGGAGAAGCCGGCCGCGAAAGTGTGGACTGACGTCATCAGCGAAGGCGACCGCAGCTTCGGCAAATCGGAGGCCCTCGCCGCCAAGTTGAGCCTCGATCCAATAGCGATAACTGGCAGCAGCCAGACCGACAAACAGGACCCAATCGGCTGTTGATCTCGCCCACTCAAGGGCCGAGCGCAGATTGTCCGTATCCGGTCGATAGGCTGCCACCCAGGCTTCGTCCGGGATGAGTTCCCATCGAGCGAGGCTTTCCTCGAAGCGACTCCGGACATGGTTCGCCAAGCGCGAGCGTGCATCCTGCTCTTCGTTGTGCCTGGCCAATTCCTGCAAGGCGAAGTGCCGGGTCGTCTCCAGCAATCTGTAGCGGGCGCGATCTCCGCTGTCGCGCGTGATCAGCGATCGCCTGACCAGCTCAGACAAGTGGTCATCGGCATGCTCGCCGACCACGGCGCGGACACCGTCCAACGCAAAGCTGCCCTGAAACACAGCAAGTGCCCGCAGAGCCCTCCGCTCGCCCTCGGCGAGCAACCCATAGCTCCACTCAAGCGATGCCGCCAGCGACCGATGCCGGCCCGGTGTGTCGCCCCAACCTGTCGAAAGCTCCCCCATGCGTTCGGCCAGCTGGCGTTCTACCTCGGCGAGGCCGAGAGTGACCGATCTTGCCGCCACCATCTTGAGAGCAAGAGCGACGCCATCGAGGCGCACACAAAGCTGCCGCACGAGAGGCAATTCGTCGGCTGCGAGGGTCTCGCCCCGCGTTTCATAGCAGTGGATAAGGAACATCTCGGCAGCCGAACGGCCGCTTTCGGACGTTGCTTCGACGGCGAACGGCGCGAGCTTGAAAATATGCTCTCCGCTCAGTCCGAGAGGCACCTGCGAGGTCGTGATGATCCTCAGCATCGTGGCATCGGATAGCAAGGAGCGGACAACGTTGGTAACGGCATGCGCGACGTGCTCGCAATTGTCCAGAACAAGCAGCCCGGCCAGTGGCCGCAGCATGTCGAGGATAGAGAGCAGCGGTGTGGTGTCGGTTCTGACGGCAATGCCGAGCACCTGCATGATCGCGCTCTCGACAAAGCTGCCATCGGGCACCGATGCCAGGTCCACAACCCAGACACCGTCTTGAAAATCGTCGGCGAGTTCCTCGGCGGCTTTCAGGGCCAGCGTCGTCTTGCCCACGCCGCCGGGGCCAAGGGTCGTAACCAACTGGTATTGGCTGACGAGCTCCATGAGCCCTCTCATCTCAGCGTCCCGGGCAATGCATTCCGGCCGGTACAGAGACAGATTTCCGCGGGAGCGAGCAGCTGGCGCCATGCGCTCCTGGATACGCGTGGGGATCGGGCCCACGTAGCGGTAGCCGCGGCCATGGACAGTTGCGACAAAGTCTGGACCGAGGGCCTTGCGCAGGGCCGATATGTGAACGTGGAGGGTATTCTCTTCCACGATCGCGCCGGGCCACACGATATCGAACAACTCGCGCTTCTCGACCAGCATATTGGGCCGCTCGAGGAACACGAAGAGCATGTCGATGCTGCGCGCGCTGAGTTCAATCGCTCCGCGCGGCCCGCTTAGCGAACGCTCCCGCTCGTTCAGCACGAAATCGCCGAAGGACAGCGCCATCGCCAATCCTGAATTTGACCTTAAGGAAACGCTACAGAAGATTTCAGGATCGCATCAAGGACTTTCCATCCGCGCAGCCGCATCGTCCCACCGTTCACAATGGAGAAAGACGATGCAAACCCTCCAAACTGCCCTCCAGCTTGTGGCGCGCCTTGTCGCCGCGGCCATGCGGGTCGCCAGAAGCGCGCTCGCGAACGCAGCGGCAAAATATCGGGATCGCCGCATCCTTGAGAGACTAAGCGCCACCGAACTGGAAGACATCGGCCTCTGCCGTAGCGCGGATGGCGCGATCGACTTCCGACCTCGGTGCCCTGATGAAGCTGAGCCCAATGTCGCCGGCACCGCGACACCTTACGGCAACCGCGTCTTAGCGACCGGGGTAGAGCAGGCCTAATTCGCAGCGCTAGAACTTTAGCCAACACTAATTTGGTCCAGACGAAAGGACCGTCAGTCGTCGCTGACAATAATACAGCTTCAAAACCACTGGTTGTTTCAAGGCTTTCTTAGCTCTCTTTTGCTATTCACTCGCGCGTAGCTCGCGGACAATCCCATGAACGAGATCGATCCCGCGCATCGTTTTTCAATGGATGCGGTGCGCAAATTCGACGGCCCGGCGGAGGGCCAGGTGCCAAGCGGCATCAATGACGTAGCACGCCAGGTCGCTTCGCAGTACCGGCGCGATACGATGTCGCCGATCATGGTCAGCGGCGTGCTGCGCATGGTCGAGTTCGCGGTGCTGTTCCTGTCGGGGCTCGGCCTCTATTTCTACTTTGTCGGCTTCTTCAGCTATCTCGCCTGGCAATATCCGCTGACGATCACGGCCGCGCCGTTCCTGGCGGTGGTGCTGCTCGACGTCAGCGACTGCTATCAGATCTCGGCGCTGATGCGCCCGGTCGCCAGCTTCGGCCGCGTGCTGCTGGTCTGGGCCGGCACCTTCGCGCTGATGGCATTGACCGCCTTCGCCATGAAGGCGTCGCAGGATTATTCACGCCTTCTGTTCGGCACCTGGTTCGTGGTCGGCTTCGTGCTGATCTTCGGCCTGAGACTCGTGATGTCCAGGCTGATCACTCGCTGGGCGCGCGACGGGCGCATGGAGCGCCGCGCCGTCATCGTCGGCGGCGGCAAGTCGGCCGAAATGCTGATCCGTTCGGTCGAGAAGCAGCCCTACAACGACATCCGCATCTGCGGCATCTTCGATGACCGCGGGGACAAGCGCTCGCCGCCCATCGTCGCCGGCTATCCGAAGCTCGGCACCATTTCCGAGCTGATCGAGTTCGCCCGCATCGCGCGCATCGACATGCTGATCGTGTCGCTGCCGCTGACCGCCGAATCGCGCGTGCTGCAGCTTCTGAAGAAGCTCTGGGTGCTGCCGGTCGACATCCGCCTCTCGGCGCATTCGAATGCGCTGCAGTTCCGCCCGCGCGCCTATTCCTATATCGGCTCGGTGCCGATGCTCGACATCTTCGACAAGCCGATCAACGACTGGGATTCGGTCGCCAAGCGCAGCTTCGACATCATCTTCTCGCTTGTCGGCATCATCCTCTTCTCGCCGGTGATGGTGGCCACCGCGATCGCCATCAAGCTCGACAGCAAGGGTCCGGTGCTGTTCAAGCAGAAGCGGCACGGCTTCAACAACGAGATCATCGAGGTCTACAAGTTCCGCTCGATGTACACCGACAGATCGGACCCGACCGCCAAGCAGACGGTGACCAAGAACGACCCGCGTGTCACCCGCGTCGGCCGCTTCATCCGCAAGACCTCGATCGACGAGCTGCCGCAGTTCTTCAACTCGCTGCTCGGCTCGCTGTCGCTGGTCGGGCCGCGCCCGCATGCGATCGCCGCCCAGTCGCACAATCTGCTCTACAACGAGGTGGTCGACGGCTATTTCGCGCGTCACAAGGTGAAGCCGGGTGTCACCGGCTGGGCGCAGATCAACGGCTGGCGCGGCGAGATGGACACCAATGAAAAGATCCGCATGCGCACCGAATACGATCTCTACTACATCGAGAACTGGTCGATGCTGTTCGACCTGCGCATCCTGTTCCTGACGCCGGCTCGCCTGCTCAACACGGAAAACGCCTATTGAGCGCCGTCGCGCATGACCTGCCGGCGGCCGCGGTCAACGGGTTGCCGCCTTCGGCTGTCAACGCCAAGCTGATCGCGCTGATCTCGTCGGCCGCGATCGTCGTCGGCATCCTGCTTTCCGGCTTCGTCATCAGCGAGCCCGCGCCCTACGAGATCTACATGGCCGGGCTGATCGCCGTCTGGGCGCTGTTCGGCCTGAAAGTATCGCGGGCCATATTGCCGTTGCTCGTGCTCCTGGTGGCGATGAACATCGGCGGCATGATCGCGATGACGCAGATGGTGGAGCTCGCCAACACGCCGCTCTATCTCGCGGTCTCGCTGTTCCTCGCCTTCAGCTCGGTCTTCTTCGCCTCGGTGACGTCAACGCAGCCCAGCCTCTACCGGCTGATCTTCATCGCCTATGTGGTGTCGGCGGTCGCGACGTCGCTGCTCGGCATCGCCGGCTATTTCCATGCCTTCCCGGGCGGCGCGGAGATGTTCACCAAATACGACCGCGCCGCCGGCGCCTTCCAGGATCCGAACGTGTTCGGGCCGTTCCTGGTGCTGCCAGGCACCTATCTGCTCTACCTGCTGCTCACCGGTTCGGTGTCGCGCATGCCGCTGCTTGCGGTGCCGCTGCTGATCATCGCCGCCGGCATCTTCTTCTCCTTCTCGCGCGGCGCCTGGGGTATGTTCGCGGTGTCGGCGGTGCTGCTCACCGCTTGCCTGTTCCTGCAGAGCGCCAGCGGCATGTTCCGGCTGAGGATCGTGGTGATGACGATTGCCGCGGTCGCGCTGTTGGCGATCGCCATCCTCGTCATCCTGCAACTGCCCGGCGTGTCGGACATGTTCACGCAGCGCGCCCATCTCGAGCAGAGCTACGACACCGCTCGACTCGGCCGCTTCGCCCGCTACGCGATCGGCTTCCAGCTGGCGCTGGAGCACCCGTTCGGCATCGGACCGCTGGTGTTCGGCACGATCTATGGCGAGGACACGCACGACATCTGGCTGAAGGCGCTGATGGACTATGGCTGGCTGGGCTTCGTCTCGTTCCTTGCACTGACCTTGTGGACGATTTGCGCCGGCTTCCGAATCCTTTTGCGCGACCGGCCCTGGCAGCCCTACCTGCTTTGCGCCTACGTCGCCTATCTCGGCAATATCGGGCTTGGCACCTTCATCGACATCGACCACTGGCGCCATCTCTATCTGCTGCTTGGGCTGATCTGGGGGGCGATCGCGCTGGAGTACCGGCACCAGAAGCAATTGCGGCTGGCGCGGACCATTCCTGCTGCGGCACTATCATCGGCGAAATAGCCGCTGAATTCGGTTGACCCGCATGGGGTTATCACGATACATCGCCACCCGGTCCGGAGTGTAGCGCAGCCCGGTAGCGCACTTGACTGGGGGTCAAGGGGTCGTCGGTTCGAATCCGGCCACTCCGACCATTTTGAACCTGAGACTTGACCCCAAAGTCGTTCTTCACCAATCCTCTACTGACACACATCGACCCATTCGGCGTCGACCAGATCGGCCATCCTTTGAGGCGCGATCCGCACGGCGGCATTGGTGGCGCCGGCGGCGGGGACGACCTCGTCGAAGGCCCGTAGCGTCACGTCGCAATAGACTGGCAGCGGCGCGGGCAGGCCGAACGGGCAGACACCGCCCGGCGGGTGGCTGGTCGCCGCCAGCACCTGTTCGCCGTCGAGCATGCGCGGCTTGCCGCCGAGCGTGTCCTTGCACTTGCGGTTGTCGAGCCTGGCGGTGCCGCTGGTCACGACCAGCATGGTCTCATCGCCGACGCGCAGGCAGATGGTCTTGGCGATCTGCGCCGGCAGCACGCCATGCGCCTCCGCCGCCAGCGCCACGGTCGCCGAGCTAGCTGCCGTGACCAGGACCTCGATGTCGGGCGCATGTTCGGCAAAGAAGGCACGGACCGATTCCAAGCTCATGAGCGATCTCTCGTCAGACATGTCGGCGGCGCCACCGAATCGCGACGCCGGTCGGGATTGGCACATGGCGTCTCGGCTGTTGGCAAGAGCCAGGCAACTGTGCGCCGAGGGCCGAGGGCGCAAAAAACCCGCCAGGCGAGGCCGTGGCGGGCTTTTTCGTTTGGACGCTTGGGCGCCCTTATTGTTGTGTGGGCCAGTTCTCCGAGGCCGGCACCATTATCAATTCCTCTTCCGGCACCTGCAGCGCGGAAGCTATACGCCTGAGCTTGGCGGGATCGGCGTCCTTGCCGTCCTCGATGTCGACGATCTCACCAACGGCCAAGCCGCAGGTTAAGGAAAGCTCCTCGATCGTATATCCCCTCGTTTCGCGCGCGGCTTTCAGCGGATTGAGGCCGGACGCGGCAATGATGTCGTTGGAAACAGCGTTTCGTGCGGTGTTGGGCATGGCAACTCCTTGGGATGAAACAAGACCGATGAAATGTGGCGTTGCCTGAGACGGGCGGGAGAATGGCCGTTAACAGGTGATTTGCCAAGAGGGACCGTTGCGGCCGTCACGCCATCGTGAACCGGTCCTGTCGACCGGAGGCCGAGGCCGCAAGCCACCGACATGTAAGGTGGCGCGGCGGCCAATCAAGTTCTTTTGAAGCGGTGAAAGCCGGACCCGCCAGCATTTTGCCTGCTCCAAATCGTTAGGGTTCTGTCAGTGGTCGACGGCGGGCGGCATCAAAACCCTTTGGAAGGATCGGATGCCATGAAACTAAAACTCTTCGCGATTGTGCTCGGCACGATTTCAAGTCTTGCGAGCGCCGCGCTGGCGGACAATGTGCGGGTGCGCGGCACGGTGGTCGACCTCGCCGGAACGTCGCTGACGGTGAAAGGCCGCGACGGCAAGACCAACGCGGTCACCCTTTCTCCCGATTTGATGATCTCCGGCGTTGCCAAGGCATCAGCCGCCGATATCAAACAGGGCGATTTCCTCGGCATCGCATCGGTTTCCAAGGCCGATGGCGGCAGCGGCGCGCTGGAAGTCGTGATCTTCCCGGCGGCGCTGAAGGGAACGGGAGAAGGCGATCGCGCCTGGGACCTGCAACCCAACAGCCGGATGACGAATGGCACTGTTGCCGATGTGACCGAGGTCAGCGGCCGGACGGTGACGCTCACCTACAGCAACGGCCAGAAGAAAGAGATCGCCATTCCGCAATTGACGCCGATCGTGAAATTCGCGACGGCCAAGCCGGCGGATCTCAAGCCGGGTATGGCGGTGTTTGTGAGCGCCGAACGCGGCAGCGACGGCAAGCTCGTTTCTCGCCGGGTGGTGGTCGGCAATCACGGCGTCGCTCCGCCGATGTGAGGCGCGAGGCCGGCGCACGGGCTCCAAAGACCATGATGATGAAGCGCCTTTGCGCGTCCGAAAGGCGCGCGGCGCGATCGTGATTCAGCCAGAAACGATCCAGAAACAAAAATCTACAGTCCGGAAAAATTGTCGAAAAAATCCAGGAGGATAGTGCCGATCGCGAGGCTTGGGGTCACCGATTTGGTCCGGTGAATTCCGGAACGCCCGCGTAAAAAGGAAACGAAGTCATGAAGAAGTCCCTCCTCTCCGCGCTCGGGCTGGCTCTGGCCCTGGCGTTCACGATGCCGATCCTAGGCACGACCAGCGTCGACGCGGCTCCGATGAAGAAGCATCACCATCATTACCGCAAGCGTCATCACCGGCACCACCATCACTACCATCATCACCACCACAAGAAGGTGGTTGCGAAGAAGGCCTGATTCCTTCCCACCTGCCGATGGGAAGACAGGCCTTCATTGTATTGATCGCACATGTCTTCCCATCGGCATTTTTCGCTTCGCGGGGGCAAGGCTTTCCTTCGAGCGCCCGCTGCCTCCGATGGAACGCGCAGCAGCGTTCGATCCTTTTCCTGCGGCCCCGACCTTTTGCCCGCACCGGGTCACCTCGCCACTCCAACGAGCGCCAAGCGCCGCTTGCCAGATGCGCGGCACGTGCGGCAACCCGATCCGAAGCCTGACATCTTTCAACGCCCACATCCGCCAGGCGAAAAAATCGCACGGGATGTGAACCTTTCCATTGGACGCCGCACCAAGCGGCCATGGGCGCCGCGAAGGCGCTCCTCAACCGGACCGGGACGCCAGAACTGCGATCCCGACAACCAATGAAGGAAATGCTCAAATGACCAACTTCAAGCGTATCTCGCTCGCCGCTGTCCTCGTCGTCTCGGCTTTCGGCTCGGTTTCGGCGCCGGCCTTTGCCGGCATCCTGCCCAGCAATGACGGCGCGGTCTGCAAGGGTCATGGCCCGTGCACGGTGCTGATGCTCAACTGTAAGTGCACATATGTCGATGCCACCGATTCTTCGGGCACCGTCTATGGCAAATGCCGCCCGGCGACGGCTCAGGTCGATCCGAAGAGCAAGATCAAGCTTGCGAACTGACCATTTGAGGCGATGGAAATGGCGGCCGCAGCTGGCGGGCGCCATTTCTGTCTCGCCATCTGTCGAAAGTCAGCGCCGGCTGATGAGAAGGCCGGCAAGCAGCCCGAGCACAACCAGCCCCACGGCGGCCGCGGTGGCCGGATGGTCGCGCGCGGTGCGCTCGAGCGCCCTGCCCCTGCGCGTGATAGCCGGCAATGCCTCGTGGAGGCGGTCGGCAAGCTGCGAATAATAGTCGGACCCCGCCTCGCGGCCATCTTCGTAATAGGCGTCGCCGCGTCTGGCCAAGGCTTTCCTGAGATCGTCGAGTTGCCGCGAGAGCGCCGCAAACTGCCTGTCCAGATCATGATCGGTCGCGAACAAAGCCATGCCAAGCATCCTTCTCTGCAGAGAAGGCCTAACGCATGGACGCAACGGCAGTTCCGGCCGTCAGAGACGCTGGCCATTCAAGCCGCGGGCGGCAACCGAAGCTCAACGCACCTGGTCGAGCAGGCGCTTGCACTCCAAGAGGTCGAAGAGCGCCTCCTGCAGCAAAGCGCGGTTGTCGCGCGACAATTTCGAGGAGTCCGGCTGCACGGGACCTTCGTCGTCGCCCTTGCCGAGGCCGAAGAAACGGCGGCTGGGCTTCACCTTGGGCTGACCGACCAGCGCATCCTCGTCGCCGCGCGGCTGGGCAGCCGCGGTCAGCGGCACCTGCTCGGCCTGACGGCGTTGCGCGATCGCCTCGACGGCGGCCATGTCGCCATTGCCGATGGCAACCAGGAAATGATTGCCGTTCTCGCGCAGGAGCTTCTGCACGCCTTTGATCGTATAACCCTGATCATAGAGCATGTGCCGGATGCCCTTGATCAGTTCGACATCCTGCGGCCGGTAGTAACGGCGGCCGCCACCACGCTTCATCGGCTTGATCTGGTTGAAACGCGTCTCCCAGAACCGAAGTACGTGCTGCGGCAGGTCGAGATCTTCCGCGACTTCGCTGATGGTGCGGAAAGCATCGGGGCTCTTGTCCATGGGCGAATCCTCACGCTGGACCGCGATCTCGTATTGATCCGAATCGCAGCTTATTTCAGCGGTTTATGAAACGATATTCAAGCCCGGCGTCAAAGCGGGCCACGGTTTTCAACCGGCATTCGCGGATTACTTGCCGCCCTTGGCCTTGCTGTTCTGGTGCGAACGCAGGATGCGGTTCTTCAGCACGTTCGACGATTTGAAGGTCATCACGCGGCGCGGCAGGATCGGCACTTCCTCGCCGGTCTTGGGATTGCGGCCGATGCGCTCATTCTTGGAGCGGACATGGAAGGTCGCAAAGGAAGACAGCTTCACCGTCTCGCCACGAACGATGGCTTCGCAAATCTCATCCAGGACGGCCTCGACGAGCTCGGCCGATTCAGTTCGCGACAAACCAACCTTGCGGTAAACGGCTTCGGCTAGGTCGGCACGCGTAAGTGTCTTTCCCCCCATGCGACCGTCCCATCAGCTCAAAAAACGTAAATCGATACAGGCAACGGCAGAGCGTAAGTAATTGATCCGTCAAGGTCAAGGACCGAACCCGCGCGTTCGGCACTTACCAGCGGAGCAATACCGCGCCCCAGGTGAAACCTCCGCCCATCGCCTCGAGCAGGACGAGGTCGCCCTTCTTGATGCGGCCGTCGGCGACGGCCACCGACAAGGCGAGCGGCACGGAGGCAGCCGAGGTGTTACCGTGCAAATCGACAGTGACCACTACTTTCTCTTCGGCTATCCCGAGCTTCTTGGCGGAAGCGTCAATAATCCGTTTATTGGCCTGATGCGGCACGAACCAATCGAGATCGTCGGCGGTGATGCCGGCCTGGGCGAAGGTCGCCTCGATGACATCGGTGATCATGCCGACGGCGTGCTTGAACACCTCGCGGCCTTCCATCCTGAGATGGCCGACCGTCCCCGTGGTCGACGGGCCGCCGTCGACGAAGAGCTTGTCCTTGTGGACACCGTCCGAGCGCAGGCTGGCGGCCAGCACACCGCGATCGGCGATACCGCCCATCCCCTCTTGCGCTTCCAGAACGACCGCGCCGGCGCCGTCGCCGAAGAGCACGCAGGTCGAGCGGTCGCTCCAGTCGAGGATGCGCGAGAAGGTTTCGGAGCCGATCACCAGCACCCGTTTTGCCAGCCCGCCGCGGATATAGAGATCGGCAGTGGCGACCGCATAGACGAAGCCGGAGCATACGGCCTGCATGTCGAAGGCGAAGCCGTGATGCATGCCGAGCCGGTTCTGGATCTCCACCGCGGTCGCGGGAAAAGTGTTGTTGGGCGTCGACGTCGCCAGCACGATCAGGTCGATGTCGGCAGGCGTCAAGCCAGCGCTGTCGAGCGCGGCGCGCGCCGCGGCTTCGCCCAGCGAGGCCGTCGTCTCGTCATCAGCAGCGACGTGGCGCTGGCGAATGCCGGTGCGCTGGACGATCCACTCGTCGGAGGTCTCGACCATGCCTTCGAAGTCGGCATTCTTCATGATGCGGCGGGGCAGCGCGGCACCGTTGCCGCGCACGACTGATCTGATCAAGGTTCGTTCCTATTCCTCGGCGTCGACGGCGACGCCGGATTTCCTGTTTGCCTGGGCACTCGGATTGCGCGCATGGAACAGATCGAGATCGGCCTCGATCCGGTCAAGCAGATTGTTGCGCACCATGTCGTAGCCGAGTTCGATCGCCGCCGCGAAGCCGTCCGAATCGGCGCCGCCGTGGCTCTTCACGACGATGCCGTTCAGGCCCAGGAAGACGCCGCCATTGGAGCGGCCGACATCCATCTTCTCGCGCAGCCGGTCGAAGGCGCCCTTGGCGAAGACATAACCGATCTTGGCCATCAGCGTGCGGCTCATGGCGGCACGCAGGTAGCCGGCGATCTGCCTTGCCGTACCCTCGGCGGTCTTGAGCGCGATGTTGCCGGCAAAGCCTTCGGTCACGACCACGTCGACCGTACCCTTGCCGATGTCGTCGCCCTCGACGAAGCCGCGATAGTTCATCGAAGCCATGTTCGCCTCGCGCAGCATGCGCCCGGCCTCCTTGACCTCCTCCTGGCCCTTGATCTCCTCGACGCCGACATTGAGCAAGCCGACGCTCGGCCGCTCGATGCCGAACACCGAGCGCGCCATGCCGGTGCCAAGGATCGCGAAGTCGACGAGCTGATGCGCATCCGCGTCGATGGTGGCGCCGACATCGAGCACCACGCTCTCGCCGCGCGTCGTCGGCCAAAGTGCTGCGATCGCCGGGCGGTCGATGGTGGCCATGGTGCGCAGGCAGAATTTCGACATCGCCATCAGCGCGCCGGTGTTGCCGGCCGAGATGCAGGCCTGCGCGGCGCCGTTCTTCACCGCCTCGACCGACTTCCACATCGAGGATTTCCAGCGGCCGTGGCGCAGCGCCTGGCTGGGCTTGTCGTCCATCCTGACCGCGATCTCGCAATGGATGAACTCGCTGACCTCGGCGAGCTTGGGAAACTTGGCCAGTTCGGGACGCACGGCGTCCTCGCGGCCATAGATGACGAAGCGGATATCAGGGCGGCGGATGGCGACCGTCATCAGCGCCGGGATGACGACGCCTGGTCCGTGATCGCCGCCCATGGCATCGATGGAAATCCTGATCACGCGGTGTTTTTCTCACGGTTTGCCTGGCCAGCGGCGTGCGCCTGCCGAGGTAAGGGGGCTCGCGAAGGTTCGGCGAAAATAGCGGTTTTGGGCAGCCGCACAACCAACTTTTCCAAAATCCAGGCCGCCTTCAGGATTTTCCGAGCAGCGAACGCAGTTTTTTCTGGAATTCGCTTTCTTCGGGCTCATCGTCGCCCGCTGCATCGAGCGAGGCGCCGGGCTTGCGCGGATAAGGATCGATTGCCAGGCCAAAAAACTGCTCGGCGAGCGAGCCGACATCGATGGTGTCGCCGGAAAATGTTTCCGGGCTGTCCGGCCCGTCGGCGTCGAGGACGATCTCGCCGCCGCCCTCGAAGCCCTCGCGTCCGAGCTTGGACTGCTCCGGCAGGAACAGCGCCTCGACCGGCTCGTCGATATGGGCTGCGACCGGATCGAGAGTGACAATGCAGGCCTGGGTGATGTCGGCCTCGACGCGGCCGCTGACCTTGACGCCATTGCGTTTCCAGGACGCCACCAAGAGCTCGGCGCGATAGCTCTCGACGGAAAGCAAGTCGTATTCGGCGGCAAGTGCAGCGCGCTGCCGCTCATCCGCCTCGATCATAACCGGCAGGCCCTTTTGCGGCAGGCGGGCGACATTGGCGACGAAGGATACGGGGCTTCGCTGTTCGGCGTGTTTCATTCTCGCCTCCTTCACGCGGCTCCGGCGACCGGGAACACCACGGTGCCGGCCACGATCGATTCGGTCGGCTGCGCGGCAAGCTGCCCGGACGCAGCGGAAACATAACTCGCCAGCAGCGACGCCTCGGGCCACTCGCCGGCATCGGGCCTCACGTTACGGGCGAGCGCCGCGGCAAGGGCTGCGCGGTCGTCGTCCCGCAAGGCGTCGTCGTAGGCCGCGGTGCGGCCATAGAACATCTTTGCCAGCTTCTTCATGCGCTTCGGCACGCCGACATCGCTGATGCCGAGTTCCCTCAGCGAATGGTCGACATCGAGGAAGAACTCGTCGATCAGCACCTGCGCGACCTCGGCCGCGGCTCCGCCCTCCCCGCGCAGCCGGTGCTGGACCAGGTACATATGCAGCGACAGCATCTCGAAGCGGCCAAGCGGCGTATCCGGCACATTCCAATCGGAATAAAACAATGTCTGCCGCGCCGCCGCCACGATTTGTGCGTAGAGCGCCTCGGTGATGGCGCGGTTGGCGTGACGTTCGCGGCCAAAAAGGCGCTGGAACATTGAGGGCGGTCTCCCGGGGACCTGTTGTTTGATTTGGCCTTGTTGCATCGGCATGCAAGCTGGTTTACCGGTTTTGCGGCCCAGCGCAAGTTGCGGGGATGTGATGGAGAATTGTTGTTGGGTGCGCTGAAATTCAAGTCGTTCTTTGCGCCTGCCCCGGTGGGCCTGGCGTCGCTGCTGATGGCGGTATCAGCGCTTTCTGCCTGCAATTCGTCCAAGATGTTCGGTGATCTCCATCCGAGCGAGACGCTGACGAAAGGCTACGTCATCGACCAGGCAGCGATCGACTCGGTGCCGGTCGGATCGAGTCGCGAGCAGGTGCTTCTGGCGCTGGGCACGCCGTCGACGACGGCGACCTTCGACAACGAGGCCTTCTATTACATATCGCAGACGCGCAAGCGCTACGTCGCCTTCGACAACCCGCACATTGTCGACCAGCATGTGCTGGCGGTCTATTTCGGCGCCGACGGTCGCGTCACCCAGATCGCCAATTACGGTCTGAAGGACGGCAAGATCTTCGACTTCATCTCGAGGACGACGCCGACCGGCGGCAAGGACCAGAACTTCCTCAGCCAGATCATCAACGGCGCCAGCAAGCTGGCGCCCGGCATCCCGGGCGGCGGCGGCGGCGGGACGCCCTAAGCCCAGCTTTCAGGAATTAAGACAGCCAGGACCCGCCGAATCGCACCGGCGGGTCTTTTTTCAACATGGGGTAATGGGCAGCGGCTCTTCTCGGAGACCGTTAGGA